>JBKPNA010000091.1:0-7022 GCA_046765695.1 Actinomycetota bacterium
CTCCGCATAAGGCGCATCCGACACCGGATCACGTCGTTGCAGCGGCCGTTCCTGCGCACAAGTCCACATCTGACCCGGTTGCCGGCCCGGGCGGACGCGCGCCTGCAGCAGCCTCCACCCCTACTGCTCGACGTACCCCAGGGCCGCATACTGGTCCAGCGCCTCCTGCGCGGCATCGGCCGCGGAGTCGCCGGCACCGGGCGGTGAGACGACGCAGGCCCCGCCACCCAGCCGCAGCAGCAGTGCCCGCAACCAGGCGGGGTCGGTCACCCGCAACGACACCGTGAGGCGACCGTCCTCGTGCCGGCTCACCGACTCCGTGGGGTAGTACTCCGCCACCCACGCGGCCCACGGGCGCAGTTCGAGGGTGACCAGCGGCGAGCCCTTCAGGGCGTCGAACCAGCCGGTCGACAGGTCCTTGAGCTGTACGCCAGGGTGCGGATCGACATCGGTCTCGGTCACCTCCACCGCAGCGATTCTGTCCAGCCGGAACGTCCGCAAAGCCCGCGCCGAGTAACACCAGGCCTCCAGGTACCCGTATCCCTCGAGCACGAAGACCCGCAGCGGATCCACCATCCGGCGCGTCGTCTCGGCCCGGGACGCGACGTCGTAGGTCAGGTCGAGCCGCTTTCCGCGGTGCAGCGCGTCGTTCACCCGAGCCTGGACGTCGTCACGGCCGGCCGTCACCGCGACGCTGGCCTGGTCGGTGGCGACGACGTTGCCGGCGGCCGCCTCCAGCTTCTTCAGCGCCCGGTCCACCGCGTCCCGGTCCCCCGGCCCGGTAATCTCGCGCAGCGTCCGCAACGCCAGCACCAGGGCCAGCGCCTCGTCGGCGGACAGCCGCAGCGGCCGGGTCAGGTAGTCGGCGTTGCTCAGATGGATGACGCCTTCGCCGTCCACGGCGTCCATGTCGATGTCGATCAGATCCCCCGGCGTGAGACCGGGCAGACCGCACATCCAGAGCACGCTGAGGTCCTCCCGCAGCGTCTGCAGCGAGATCCCGAACGTCGCCGCCGCCTCGGCCATCGCCACGCCGTCGTGCTCGCGCAGGTAGGGAACCAGGCTGAGCAGTCGCCGGACCTGGGCCTGCGACGTCATGCCGCTCGTCCCGTCCGGGCAACCGCAGACAGCCAGCGGACGACGAGGTCTCGGAGCTCGACCGGCCCCAACACCACGACGTCGGCCGCGTACGGGCAGATCTCCTCCGCGATCGACCACAGTTCCCCGTACGGCACGGCGTACACGTCGAAGCCACCGGGTCGCGGTGCATCGCTGGCTGCCGGCTCGCCGCGCCGGGACAGCGGCAGCGCGCGGCCGCTGCGAATGGCGAGCAGCGCCGTCTCGGTCGGCTCGCTTGGCCTGAGCCTGAGGGCAAGGCCGCGCAGGTCCAGGTCCGCGGGCACCTGGTACGCCGCCGCCCGGGATACCGTGCGGGGCAGGTCCGCCATCCGGGAGAGCTTGAACATCCGGGTGGCCTGCCGGTCGGTGTCCCAGCCGATCACGTACCACCGGCCCTTCGAGGCGGTCAGGCCCCAGGGCTCCAGCGTGCGCCGCTCGCCTTCCCGGTAGGTGAAGCTCACCCGAGTGCGGTCGAGCACGGCGTTCCACAGCGGCTCGAACGCCGGTTCGCTCGCCTGCACCGACGGCGCCAACGCGGGCAGCTGGGCGGTGTCCGGTTCCACTCCGGCAGCCCGCAGCTTGGCCAGCGCGCTGCGGGTCGACTCGGCCATTCCGGCGTGCTGCCAGACCCGGGCGGCCACACCTACCACGGACGCCTCCTCGGCGTCCAGATCGATGGCAGGCAGCTCGAACTCACTCGGCCGGATCCGGTAGCCCTGCTCGTCGTCGAAGAAGGCGTCGAAGCTGCCGACCTCGATGGGCACCCCAAGTGCACGCAGCTCGTCCTTGTCCCGCTCGAAGGTCCGCTCGAACGCGGCATCGCTCAGACCGTGATAGCCCTCGACGGCCTCCCGGATCCGGCTCTTCGGCAGGTAGCGGTCGGAGACCAGCAGGCAGATGGTGAGGTTGAGGATGCGCTCGGTCTTGCGGGTCGTCATACCTAGGATCTACTACTTCCTGTCGGTCGAGAATGCACGCTACACCCGGCTCGGAGGGCCATGACACATCGAATCGGCGCGGGCCGCTACGCCCCCAGCCCCACCGGTGAGCTGCATCTGGGGAACCTGCGTACGGCTCTGCTGGCCTGGTTGTTCGCCCGGTCGACGGGTCGGACGTTCCTGCTGCGAATCGAGGACCTCGATGCCGGCCGGGTACGCCCCGGACAGGCCGAGCAGCAGCTCGCTGACCTGACCGCTCTCGGCCTGGACTTCGACGGCGTTCCGGTGGTGCAGTCAGAGCGCTCCTCGGCGTACGCGGCTGCGCTGGCGGTGATCGCGGACCGGACGTTCGAGTGCTTCTGCACCCGGCGTGATATCGCCGAGGCCGCAAGTGCACCGCACGGCGCGGCGGCGTTCTATCCCGGCACCTGTCGCAAGCTGACCGAGCAGCAGCGGGCGGAACGGCGCCGCACCCGTACGCCGGCGCTGCGGCTGCGGGCCGACGGCGCGACGCAAACCGTGCACGACATCCTCCACGGCACGGTGACCGGGCGCGTTGACGACTTCGTGGTGCGCCGCAACGACGGCGTGGCCTCGTACAACCTCGCGGTGGTGGTCGACGACGCCGCGTCGGGAGTCGACCAGGTGGTGCGCGGCGACGATCTGCTGCCGTCCGCGGTGAACCAGGCCTATGTGGCCGGGCTTGTCGGCCACTCGGCACCGACCTACACTCACGTTCCGCTGGCGGTCAACTCCGCGGGCCGCCGGCTGGCCAAGCGGGACGGCGCGGTCACGCTGTCTGAGCTGGCCGGGCTGGGTGTCAGTCCCCGGCAGGTGCTCGGCCTGCTGGCCAACTCGCTGGGCTGGCCGGCCCCCGATCGTCCTGCGGACCTGCTTCCGCTCTTCGACCCCAGTCGCCTGCCGCGCGACCCGTGGGTGGTCAGGGCCAATCTTCCCCTAGAGTCGCACTCGTGATCATTTGGGCCGACGGTCTGGTCACCGAGGTCCGCGACTCCTGGCCTGGGGCCGTCGAGCTTTCGGCGTCCCGCGCCGACAACGAGCAGTCAGTCCGAGCGCTGGCCTATACCGATCTGACTCCGCTGCCGGCGGTTGGTGACCGGGTGCTGCTCAACGTCGCGGCCCTCGACCGCGGGCTTGGCACCGGAGGCTATGCACTCGTTGTCGCCGTGCTGGATCCGGCTGGCCGGGTGAGTGCCCAGCCGCCGCAGCCGGCCGGGCACCTGGTCAAGGCACGCTACCTGCCGCTGCAAGCGATGGTGGCAGGGGCCGACGAGCAGGGGTCCGAGCACCACGAGCTGCTCCGGGATGCGGACTCCCTTGACGGCCTGCCCGTCGTCGTGGCCGACCTCCACTCCGCCCTTGGCCCGGTGGCGCTTGCCGTCGCGTATGACCGGCCAGGAACGCGGGTGGTCTATGTGATGACCGACCAGGGTGCACTGCCGCTGGCCTTCTCCCGCTCAGTGGCCGCCCTGCGGGAGGCCGGGCTGCTGGCCGGGTCAGTCACGGTCGGCCAGTCCTTCGGCGGCGACCTCGAGGCGGTCACCGTGCACTCAGGGCTGCTCGCGGCCCGGCTGGCGCTGGCTGCCGACGTGGTGATCGTCTCGCAGGGGCCGGGCAACCTGGGCACCGGTACTCGCTGGGGTTTCTCTGGGGTGAGCGCCGGGGAGGTGGTCAACGCGTCCGGCGTGCTCGGCGGCCGGGCGGTCGGGTCGCTGCGCATCTCCGCGGCCGACCCCCGCGACCGGCACCGCGGCGTGTCGCACCACAGCCTCACCGCGTACGGGCGGGTCGCGCTGCTCCCGTGCGACATCGCCGTGCCGGACTTCCGCACCGAACCGGACCTCACCGGCCTGCTCGAACCCGTCGACCGGGCGATGGCACAGCTCGCTCGGCATCGGCTCGTTCCGGTGGGTCTCGCCGGCCTACGCGAAGTCCTGGCGGATTCACCGGTGCAGCTGTCCAGCATGGGGCGCGGGCTCCGGGACGATCCTGGGTACTTCCTGGCCGCGGCCGCGGCCGGCCGGCATGCCGCGGCGCTACTCGGACCGCCGGAGCCGGCCTGTCAACACTAGGCTGACCGGGACGGACACCGCCGCGTACCGCGGTCAGTTCCGAGGAGGTTGGCAGTGACGGAGTTCTCGCTCGCAAGTCCCGCCTTCGCGGCGAGAAGTAGCATCCCTCTCCGCTATTCCTGCGATGGCGAGGACCTGTCGCCGGAGCTGCGGTGGACGGCGCCGCCCGAACGGACCCGTTCACTGGCACTGATCCTCGACGACCCGGATGCACCGGCGGGTCGATTCGTCCACTGGCTCGGCTGGGGCATCGCTCCGGATGCCGGTGGTCTTGGCGAAGGTGAGCGGGCACCGCGAGAAGGCCGCAACGGCTTCGGCACGATCGGCTACCGGGGTCCGTGCCCTCCTCGCGGCCGCGGCGCCCACCGCTACCGGTTCCAGGTTTACGCCCTTTCCAGGGAGCCGCGGCTTGCCGCCGGTGCAGAGGTGGCGGAGCTGGAGCGGGCGCTCTCCGGCAATACGCTCGCGATCGCCGAGCTGGTCGGCCGCTTCGAGCGGTGACCAGTGGCTCAGAGATGCCGTTTGTGACCTTGTGCGGAGGTACGGGGCCCGAAACCGCCAACTCCGGCCACGGTTGCGGCCTTGTGCGGAGAAACGGCTCCGTCGCCGCCAGATTCAGCCCTTACGCCGCGCCCTTTGTGGCCTTGTGCGGAGAAACGACCCCGCCGCCTCCAGCTCCAGCCCTCACGGCCGCCGTTTTGTGGCCTTGTGCGGAGCAACGACACCCAAATCGGCCAACTCCGGCCACGGTTGCGGCCTTGTGCGGAGAAACGTCGCCCGAAACGGCGGTGGCCGACTACTGCGGCGCCTGGGTGAAGAGCAGGTCGACCACCATCACCAGCGTCTCGCCCCTCTTGATCGACGGCGTGGCGTTGCCTTCCGGATAGCCGTCGGCCGGCGGGATGACCAGCAGCACCCGGCTGCCCACGGGCTGCCCCTTGAGCCCCTTCACCATCCCCGGCAGCAGCCCGGACAGAGCTGCGGTGGCGGGCTGGCCGCTGTAGGTCTCCTCGAGCAGCTTCCCGTCGCTCCACCGCACCCAGCGGTAGTTGAAGGTGATCTGGTCGTTCTCCCCAACCTTCTGGCCCTTGCCCGCGATCAGCGGCTGGACCTGCAGGGTGGTCGGCGGGTCGGCGTCGGGAATGGTGATCTCCGGCTGGCCGTTCTTGACGGTCACCGTCGGTAGCCCCGGCTCGGGTTTGACCGGAGTGCCCTCCGGACCGGTCAGCTGCACCCGCACCAGGTCGACCACGAAGATGAGCGTGTCGCCGACCTCGATGCCCGCTTGCGGGTTGCCGCCCGTCGAGTCGTAGCCGTCGATCCCGGGCATGGCGATCACGACCCGGCTGCCTTGCCGCTGTCCCACCAGGCCCTTGCTGAAGCCGGGGACCACCTGGCCCAGGTTGAAGGCGATCGGCGCGCCCCGGGCGAACGAGGAGTCGAACGTCTTGCCGGTCCGCCCGTTCACCCCCGCGTAGTTCACCTCCACCGTCTGGTTCTCCTTGACCTGAACCCCCTTGGACGGGGTCAGCACCTTGGTGCGGGTCTTGTCGATGGCCCAGGGGGCCTTGACGGTCACTTTCGGGGCCTTGCCGTACGCTCCGGCCACGGTCACCTTGTCGAAGTTGTCGGAGGCGGGGACCCGCTTGGCGGTCTTGCTCGGGCTGGGGCTGGCACTCGGCTTGGCTGACGGCGTAGCGGACGCCGAGGTCGATGCGGACGGGGAGGCCGACGGCGCTGCGGGCTCATCCTTCCCGCAGGCCCCCAGCAGCACTGACGCGACGAGCCCAAGAACAACAAGGGTCTTGGCCGGGAAGAAGCGCACCGGCAAACACTACCCGGGGCCGGAAGGCAACCCCTAGTGGTCACGCCCGGAAGCTCATCGGGGCCTGCGCCGCCCAGGCGGCGCCTCGCGGCGTTCTCCTCAGTCGAGATACAACCCGGTATCCCTCCCTCGTCGGCCTTGCGAGCCATCCACCCGGACGACGCAGGACCCTCGACGAACCTCCGGGCGCAACCACTAGCTGCGCATTGAGGCGATCAACCGGTCGACCCGGTCGTCGGTGGCGACGAAGGGGTCCTTGCACAACACGGTGCGCTGCGCCTGGTCGTTCAGCTTGAGGTGCACCCAGTCCACGGTGTAGTCGTTCCGGCCCTCCTGGGCGGCACGGATGAAGTCGCCGCGGAGCTTCGCCCGGGTGGTCTGCGGTGGCACCGACTTCGCCCGGAAGATCGCTGGGTCGGTGCTCACCCGCGCCGCCAGCCCCCGCTGCTCGAGCATGCTGAAGATCCCGCGGCTACGTCGGATGTCGTGGTACGCCAGGTCGAGCTGGGCGATCCGGTGATCGGCCAGGCTCAGCCGGTGCTTGACCGAGTAGCGGTCCAGCAGCTTGAGCTTGATCGCCCAGTCGATCTCGGTGTCCACCAGCGCCAGCTTGTCCTCGGCCACGGCCCGCAGCGTCCGCTCCCAGAGGTCGAGGACGCGGTCGACGGTCCGGTTGGCAAGGTTCTCCCGTCGGACGAACTCGCTGACCTTCTCGTAGTACTCGGTCTGCAGCTCCAGCGCCGAGATCCGTCGGCCGTTGGACAGCGCCACCCTGACCTGCCCGGTGCGGTCCCGGCTCATGTCCCGGATCGCCCGGATCGGGTTCTCCAGGGTGAAGTCCCGCATCGGCACGCCGGCCTCGATCAGTCGCAGCACGAGCTCCGCCGCGCCGACCTTGAGCAGCGTCGTGGTCTCGCTCATGTTGGAGTCGCCGACGATCACGTGCAGGCGGCGGTAACGCTCCGGGTCGGCGTGCGGCTCGTCGCGGGTGTTGATGATCGGTCGGCTGCGGGTGGTGGCCGAGGACACCGACTCCCAGATGTGCTC
>JBKPNA010000092.1:0-3547 GCA_046765695.1 Actinomycetota bacterium
CGGCTGCTCCACGCCTACGCCGGCCGGCGGCCGGCCGACCGGCAGCGGCTGCAGCTGGCTGCCCACCTCACCCAGCGGGAGGCCGATATCCTGCGCGCGCTGGCCGAGGGCCGGTCCAACCCCGAGATCGCCGCCCAGCTCTGGCTGTCCCCCGAGACGGTCAAGACCCACATCAAGAGCATCCTGAGCAAGCTCGGCGTCCGAGACCGAACCCAAGCCGTCGTCTGGGCCTACCGCACCGGCTTCATCGACCCCGCCACCGACGACCCCCAACACTAGACCGCAAAGAGCCGACGCTGAGTCGGCCCTGTCATCCCATCCAACGCAGGGGGGAAGCCGTCGGAGATCCGCTGCGCCGCCTCCGCGCCCCAGCGTGTGTGCAGGCGTGCCGCAATCGCGTTGTTTCCGCCTTTCGAGGATCAGCGGGCCGCGTAGGCGACCGCCGTGAACGGCCAGTCGGTGGTCAGCCAGGCGGAGACGGCGTCATGCAGGACCGGGTCGAGGTCCGCTCTGTCCGCCCTGACCCAGGAGCGGACGTCGGTCACACCGGTCTGCTCGCGTGATGGATAGATGTAGACGCAGCCGATCACGCGGCCGCTGCCGGCTTCGATGACCGTGTAGGTGAAGCCTGAGCGCTGCGCGAAGTCCTGAGCGTGCCGGCGCAGGTCGGCAAGGTTCTCCTCGAGCGTCATCCCAGGTACCGGCCACCTCCCTATCAGGAACCCGGGGGTAGCCCTGATGTGCTCGATGCTGGATGTCCAGGCTTCGTAGTCCTCCGCGTTGTGCTGCGGCCCGAGCGGTTCCAGGCGGAACCTGGGCGTGATCAGTTCGCGCGGGACTTCGAACGCGTCCGGCACGAAGGCCTGCGCCTGTTCGTTGGCGGCCACCGTCGACTCCCGTCTGACGCCGCACGTCGGGTTTGGGCACCTGTCGCCCGAACAGCAGGGTAGCTGCAAGCAGCCCGACGACCTGGGCGGCCGCCGCGGCGAGCGGGACATGCTCAAGGTCGTCGACGACGGGAGCCCGGAGCCGGATGCTGGCGGCACGCGGCGACGAGTGGAACGGTTGGGGCCGGCCGCACACCTAGCGCGGGGGAGACCGGCATGATCTCCATCGGTCCGCATCGAGTCCGCAGAAGAGTCGCAAGGGGCAGCTGTCACCGAGAGGCAACGAGAGCCGTTGCCGGGGGCCGCTACCTGCGGCCAGGACATGGGCGCGGGTCCGCGTCCGGGCGATCGCCACGTTCCTTGCGACCGCCTCGGGGAGCGTCTCCACGTCGGCGGCTGGAAGACACCGAGGTCGGGCAGGATCGGCCGATAGCGCCGGTCACTGCTGCATTCTCGGATCGTGCGTGGGATCGGCGTACGTCGCCGGGCAACCGTGATCGATCGCCTCGGGACGCAGTTCGTAGTGCCAGGGCTCGTTGCCGTAGATCTGGCACAGTCCGTACTCGGCGCCGTGTTCGGACAGCCACGCCGTGGCAGCGAAGGGCCCGACGTCGACCGCGTCCCCGGACACGTGAGGAGACGTGTCCGGGGTGGCGACCCATCGGACAGCTTCCTCTTCCGAGCCGTACTTTGAGACCGCCTCACGAAGAAGCTGATTCTGGTACTCCGGGGAACGCCAGCCACTGTTGACATGGAACTCGATGCCGTCGTCAGCGGCATCCGTCGCCGCTTCGCGCAGGGCCTGGAGCAGATCGAGGTCGAGGTTGGCTACGCCGGGATACTCGTCATCAAACACGGTCACGCCGTCGGGGAGGGCACCGTCAGCCTCGGTAGTCGCACCACCGCGGTCGCCGCGAAGGAGTTCGCTAGACGAGGGTGCCGATGACGACGCTGACTGATAGACGAGGGTTCCGATGATCGCAGCCGACACGACGACCAGGCCGACGGCGGTGGGCCTGAGAGGCCTGCCTGCCCTTGTTCGTGCTGCCGTTGGACTCATGCTGCCAGTCAAGGCAGCGTGGTGATGTCAGCCCGTATGCGGTTTTTGGTACGCCGACGATATGCGCCGGCTCGTAGCATCGAGAGCATGCGTGTGTTGGTCGTCGAGGACGAGCCCTACATGGCAGAGGCCATCCGCGATGGGCTGCGCCTGGAGGCGATCGCGGCCGACATCGCACGTGACGGCGACACCGCGCTGGAGCTGCTGAGCATCAACGCCTACGACATAGCCGTCCTCGACCGCGACATCCCCGGGCCCTCCGGTGACGAGATCGCCGCACGCATCGTCGCTTCCGGTAGCGGCATGCCGATCCTGATGCTCACTGCTGCCGACCGACTTGACGACAAGGCCTCCGGGTTCGAGCTCGGAGCGGACGACTACCTCACCAAGCCGTTCGAGCTGCAAGAGCTCGTGCTCAGGCTCAGGGCACTCGACCGCAGGCGCGCGCACAACAGGCCGCCTGTGCGGGAGATCGCGGGCCTGCGTCTGGATCCGTTCCGCCGCGTGGTCTACCGCGACAGCCACTACGTAGCGCTGACCAGGAAGCAGTTCGCCGTGCTCGAAGTCCTCGTCGCCGCCGAAGGTGGTGTCATCAGCGCCGAAGAACTCCTGGAACGGGCATGGGACGAGAACGCCGACCCGTTCACCAACGCTGTGCGCATCACCGTCTCGGCACTGCGCAAACGGCTCGGCGAACCCTGGATCATCGCCACGGTGCCCGGCGTCGGCTACCGCATCGACACTCAACCAGACACCGGGCGTGGGGGAGGGCACCGTGGATAGAGCCCCTGGGTTGAGTGTCCGCCTTCAACTCACCCTCAGTTACGCCGGCTTCCTCATGCTCGCAGGTGCCTTGCTACTCGCCACCGTGTGGGTGTTCCTTCTGCGATACGTACCCGATGTACCACTACAGGACCGCCACCCTGGCCTCCGCCCTCCAGGTCCCAGCCGCGACGACCTCCTGCGCGCTTTCGCTCCGCGGGCAGCCGAAGTGTTGGCGTTCCTGCTCGTGTTCGGTCTGCTGGGGGGGTGGATTCTCGCCGGCCGCATGCTCGCCCCCCTCGCCCGAATCACCGACGCCACACGCATGGCTGCGAGCGGGTCGCTCTCCCACCGGATCGAGTTGGAAGGCCGTAGAGACGAGTTCCGCGAACTCGCCGACAGCTTCGACGCCATGCTCGCACGGCTCGAAGCGCACGTCGCGGGACAGCAGAGGTTCGCAGCCAACGCCTCCCACGAATTGCGCACCCCACTCGCGATCACGCAGACCCTTCTCGACGTCGCCCGCAACGATCCGAACCGCGACAGCGGCGAGCTCGACGAACGCCTCCGCGCCGTCAACGCCCGAGCGATCGAACTCACCGAAGCCTTGCTCCTGCTCAGCCGCACCAACCAGCGATCCTTCACCCGAGAACACGTCGACCTGTCTCTCATAGCGGAAGAAGCCACCGAAACACTCCTCCCCCTCGCAGAAAACCAGGACGTCACCATCGAGACCTCCGGGGACATCACCCCCACCATCGGCTCACACGCTCTCTTGCTGCAGATGACGACCAACCTCCTGCACAACGCCATCGTCCACAACCTCCCCGAACACGGC
>JBKPNA010000093.1:0-3610 GCA_046765695.1 Actinomycetota bacterium
GTTCAGTCACGACCATGCCGAAGAAGTGCACGCACTGAACGATGCTGAATCCGATCGGCACCAGCAACAGAGCCCGTGACGGCAAGTCGAAGACCCGAAAGCACGTGATCAACACGGCAAGATGGATGCTGGCCAGCTTTGCGGCGTCGATGACATGGTCCAGCCATTCGCCGTCCGGACTGTGCCTCCCCGGAGGCGCGCCAACTGGCCATCGGCGGCGTCCAGCGCATAGCCAACCATGAGCAGCAATGCGACCAGCACACCGGTCCCCCACGTCGCGTCTCCTGCCGCGAGGAGCACAATTCCCGCGAAGGTGAAGCACGCGCTGATCATCGTCACCACGTTGGGAGTCAGACCCAACTGATGGGCGGCGGCAGCGAGGACTCGTCCAGCGGGACGGTTGATGAAGCGCGAGTACGGTGGCGCGCCCCGCGAATCCTTCTGCGCCCGGCGGAGCTCATCGAAGGCCACCCCGAAGGCCCGTGGCGTCGCCGGCCTCGGGCTTGGCGTACCGACGGTCATCTCTTCAGCTTCCTACCGACGCTGGGGCTGGGTCAGTCCAGAACTCCTCAACGAGCTCGCGGGTCGAGCGGATGTTGCCGCGACTCGAGGCTCCGAAGACGATCGAGGCGATGTTGGGCTGGGCGCAGACCCATTCGATGGCCTCGCGCGGCGGGATGGCACCCGACGCGAAGACCGACATGGCGATCGCCCGGAACCGGTGGTCCTGCAGCGCCCGGCGGTACCCCTCCATGCCTCCGCTCATCCGGAAGCCCACCTTGTTGATGTTGGAACAGACGATGGGGTCGTCGATGCCCAGCTGCTCCAGGGCTTGCAGCAACCTCGGCATGTTCATCGTGATGAAACCGGGTTCGGCGTCGTACCGGTTCCGCACGTGGTCGGCGAAGATGCGGAACGCCTCAAGGAAGCCCAGGCCGAGCAGCAGGTCGACGACGATGTTCTGCAGGAAGATCACCGGGGTTCGCAGACCAGCGAACATCTTCATTTCCGAGTCGATGAGCAGCGTGGTGACACCCTCGATGTCCTTCTTGGCCACTGACCGGGTGCCGCGCAGTGCAGCGTCCAGGAAACCCTCGTTCGGCAGGAAACGCCTGATTGCGCCGATCGGGCCGTCCTCGGTCATCGCGTTGGCGTACTTGTGGGCGTACGGCATGCACGGGAAGAAACTCATCTGTGAATAGCGCTCCGGATTGTTCCGGACATGATCTACCACCAGTGCGGCCCGATCGTGAGTGGTGCACATGAACGTCGTGACGCCCTCGTCGTACGCCGCATCCAGCACCGACTGAATGGCCTCGATATCGTGGAACCGCATCGCCTGAGCGCGCGCCTTCTCCTCAGACATGTGATTGACGCCAAAGAACTGGTTGTCGCCGAACAGCAGGCGGTCCAGCTGGGAGCGTTTCACCGCAGCTGTCGTCATCGTCTAACCAACTTTCGTAGCACAGCGGACAGCCGGCGCTTCTGGATCGGAGCGCGCCGTTCGGCTGGCGACCGCCCAGTGGTCGACGGCACTGAAGCGGCATCATCGACGAGCAGCGCCAGGGCTCGGTCGGTCATGGCTGCCGTGGCGAAGGAGTTGACCCCGTCCAGTTCACCCTTGCCGATCCGAGTGACGAAAGCGTCGATCTGGGCGCTGTACTCCTCCCCCCGGACGTAGAACCACACCTCGTCGGTCAGCTCAGTGGTGTATCGGACGTTCCAGCCGGCGTGGTAGCCGGAGGGGATCTGACCTCCCTCGCGCAGATAGACCTGGATCTCCTGGCGATCGGCGTAGATCCGGCCCTGGGTCCCCCAGATGGTGACCTTGGTCGTCATCTTGCGCTGCGAGTCGTCACTCCAACTCACCGACAACTGGGCGGTGACACCATGATCGAAGAAGAGGGTGCTGAACACTTCGTCATCGGTCTCTGCGGAGAAGACGGGGTTGAGTACCGTGCCGCCGGCCCGGTGGGCCTCACCGGCGTACCAGTTGAGCAGGTTCAAAGGATGGGCGGCGTAGTCGTGCAGGCTGCCGCCGCCTTGATTCTTTTGACTCCGCCAGGTGCTCCCCTGCGGTCTGAGCACGACTGGCCCGTACGCCTCGCTGAGGAGATGGGTGACGCGGCCAATCGCGCCCAGATCGAGGAGTCGCTTGACCTCGCTGAACGCGCCGACGTAACGGTTGTGGTAGCCGACCTGGGTGACGAGGCGCCTGCTGTCGGCGAGCCTGGTCAGCTTGGTCGAGTCCTCCGGGTCTAGACAGAGCGGCTTCTCACAGAAGACATGCAATCCCCGCTCGAGGGCTGCCCCGACCATCCGGGCATGCAGCCGCGATGGCGTGGCGATGACCACGGCGTCCAGCGCTGCCTGGTCCAACATGACATCGAAGTCCGGATAGGTCGGCAGGCCGGTGTACTTGCCGAGCACCGCCAGCAGGTAACCGGTCGAGTCGCAGATTCCCGCGACCTCGACATCGGGGTGGGCGTTGAACATGGACAGGTGCGAGAGGCCCATCTTGCCGAGGCCGACCAGGCCGACTCGGATCACTGCGTCTCCTCGTCTCGCAGACCTACGGACACGTAGGGCAGCAAGAGCTGTTCGTACTGTCCGGCCACATGCTCCCAGGTGAACTCGGCGGCGTGCCGGCTGCGCGCCGCTGCGCTCAGTCGGGAGGCAAGATCGTCGTCGTTCAGTAACTCGGTTGTGCGCTCATCGACCTCGCCGGCGGTGGCGAAGTACAGGGCGCAGTCCTGGGCGACCCATCGATTGTACGGGTTGTCGTGGGCGATCACCGGGTTGCCGGCGCCCATCGCCTCGACCAGTGACGGGTTCGTGCCACCGACCGTGTGGCCGTGGATGTAACCCCTGGAGTGGAACCGGAGCGCCTGGACCTGTTCCGGGTCGTAGATCGCGCCGAGGAACCTGACCTCCTCGCTGGCGACTGCGGCGACCCTCGCGTGGTACGGGTCCTCGTTCGGTCGAATGTCGCCCAGGATGACCAGGTGGGCGCCGCGGGCGCGCCGGGAGAAGCCCTCGACGATCTCGGCGATCGAGTTCTCTGGAATCGGCCGGGCCACCACCGTGAAATACCGGCCAGGCCGCAGACCGTACGCCTCCGGGATGCCGGCCGGTGCGTGCGTGATTGCGGCCGCACCGTAGGTGACCGTGCTGATCTTGCGCGCCGGAGCCCGGGTGCGAAGGTAGTCGTTGATCACCGGATGGTCCGCGATCAGCCGGTTCCCGACGACGCACCCGATCCGCTCGTTGGCGTACAGGATCGCCTGGCGAAACTTGCCCCAACGCGCGCGGGACCACTCGATGCCGTCCATGTTGATGACGTTGGGGATGCCCTTGACCCGCTGGATCACGTTGAAGATGGCAGTGTTGTAGCCGAAGGTCAGGCAGATGTCGTCGTGTCGGGCCGCGTGCCGGATGGAGCGCCAGTCGAACTCCGACGTACCGAGCCAGCCGGCGCGGTTGACCGGAATGTTCACCCGTTCGATCCCCTGCCAGCTGTCCTCCGTCGTCGGACCGGTCCCGGGGAGCTGACAGTAGACGACCACCCGCCAGCCCCGATCGCGCAGGAAGACCGCGACGTTCTCCGCCG
>JBKPNA010000094.1:0-5759 GCA_046765695.1 Actinomycetota bacterium
CCCTTGACACCGAGGACGCGGCCGCCGCGGCAGCAACCCACCTGTCCGAGGCGGGCGAGCACGATGGGGCCGCGCGGATCCTGCTCGGGCTCGCCCGCCGCGCGCTGGCGGCCGGTGCGCTGCATACTGCCGAAGATCTGCTCGGCCGGGCTGCCGAGAACCGCGGCAGCGTCGAGGTTGAGGTCGTGCGGGTCGAGCTGCTGACCGCCGCCGGTCGGGTGGAGGAGGCCCTGCAGGTCGGTGCCGAGTCCCTGGCCGCCGCCCGCGGCGAGCAGCACGCCGAACTGTGCCTGGGATTGGCCCGGGCCGCCGTCACCGCAGGCCGGTGGGATGTGGCGGACGATCTCGTGGCCCGGGCCGGACGCACCGATGATGTCCGGTCCCTGGTGTTGTTGGCCGACTCGGCCCACGGCGCCGGCCGAGTGGACGAGGCCGGTCGGCTCGCCGAGATTGCGGTCGACCGGGCCCGCACCGTCCCTCCGCCCGTCGAGGTCTTGTGTGAGGCACTGTGCGTCCGCGGGCGGATCAATCGACTTGGAGACCTCGCCGCCGCCCGCAGTTCTTTCGCCGAGGCCGCCCAGCTCGCCAGCGAGCACGGTCAGCGGGTCTGGCACGTGGAGGCACTGTTCGGGCTGGGCACGCTCGAGATGTTCGTCGACGAGACCTCGACGACCATGCGGGCCGCGCGCGATGCCGCGCTCGACCTGGGTCTGCTGATCAAGGCCGGCCAGGCGACGCTGCTGCTTGCTGATCTGGGGCTCGACCGACAGGGCCCGACCGCCCTGACCCAGCCGGCCGGCGAGCTGACGAAGCTCGGGGCCTTGCTGCGCCTTCCGGCGTTCGAGTTCACCGGCCATGTGCTGCTTGCGATGAGGGATGCGCTGACCGCGAACACCGCGGCGATGGAGGAGCGGCTGCGCCTGCTCAGTGCCACGCCGGACCTGCCTCCGGACAGCCGCGGTTACCCGCCCGCAGTCCGGGCCTTCGCAGCGTTGCTCAATCACGACCTGGAGGCGGCGAAGGCCCTGCTCGACGAGGCCGCGCAACCCGTCTATGTGCACGAGTCGACGGCACCGCTGGCCCATTTCGGCCTTTGGGCAGTTGTCGCCTCACTGGTCGATGGGGAGGCCGAGGTGGCTCGAGCCGCGCTACGTCAGCGACCCGGACTGCTGCGTCGTGCCACGCGTGGCGCGCTGTACTACGCCGATGCCATCGTCGCCGGCCGCCGCGGTGACCGCACGACTGCGGAGCAGGCGTTCGTGGCCGGCGACGGGCTGCTCGACCGGGTGGAGTGGTGGGGCCGCTTGCTGCGGCTGCTCACCTTGGAGGCGGCGATCGCGGACGGCTGGGGGTCTCCGGTGCCGTTGCTCCGAGCCGACCTCACTGCCTTCGAAGAGGGCGGGGACACCCATCTGGCACGGATCTGTCGCGACCTGCTGCGGCGGGCCGGCGCGCCGACGCGACGGGGACGCGGCAGCTCGGCCATGCCGCCTGCGCTGCGGGCGCGGGGTATCACCAGCCGGGAGCTCGACGTCCTCACGCTGCTCCAGGACGGACTGAGCAACGCGGCGATCTCGCAGCGCCTGTTCCTCTCGCCGCGCACCGTCGAGACCCACGTCGCCAACCTGCTGCTGAAGTCAGGGGTCCGGAACCGTGCAGAGCTCCGTAGCTGGTTTCGGACCCTAAATCCGTAACCGCTACGGATCTGCGACGTCCTGCTGGGCGCGATGGTTGATGCAGGGCATACCTCGTGCTCTGGTTTCCAAAAGGAGCTTCACCATGTCAGCCACCAACAGCTACGACGTCCTGGTCGTCGGTGCCGGTCCCGCCGGCCTCACGACCGCAGTCGCGCTGGCTCGCGCCGGCGTACAGGTTCTGGTCGTGGAGAAACATGCCGGCTTGTCGATATTTCCCAAGGCCACAGGTCTGCGACCGCGCACCATGGAGATCCTGCGCAGTTGGGGCCTTGAGGAGATCGTCCGTACTCACTCACCGGCCGTCCGGCCGACCATGGCAATCCGGCCGGTGCTTGCAGCTCCGGGCGGCGAGACCTCGCTCGGTTTCCCGACGGAGGAGCAGCTTCGCGACGTCACACCGTGCCAGATCGCGCTCTTCCCTCAAGATCAGCTCGAGGCCGTCCTGCTGAGCGAGTATCGAGACCGTGGCGGGCAGATCTGGTTCGGTACCGAGCTGATCGAGCTGCAGATGGATGAGGCCGGCGTGACCGCCGCACTGCGTTCAGCCAAAGACCGCCCAGCAGCGATTCGGGCGACGTATCTGGTGGCAGCCGACGGTGCCCGAAGTACCGGACGCCGGCTGCTGGGCATCGAGTTCGAGAACCTCGGCTCCGAAGGCAATCACCTCAGCGTCCTCTTCCGGGCGGATCTGTCCACGGTGATGCCGGTGCCGCCACACGTGCTGACCGCGACTGTGGCGCCCGGCGCGGAGGGCCTGTTCGTCACCACCGGCCAGTCGAACCGGTGGATCTACGACCTCGAGTGGCACCCCGAGGCGGGCGAGACAGTGGCCGACTGGCCGGTTGAACGATTGGTTGCTCGGCTGCAAGCCTCAGCGGGGCTGCCTGGTCTCGAGGTCGAGGTCCTCGGAGTCTTTCCCTGGGATTTCGGCGCTGCGGTGGCGAAACGGCAACGAGTGGGCCGGGCGTTCCTGGTCGGGGACGCGGCACACCGGACGACTCCGCGGGGAGCCACCGGGATGAACACCGGCATCGCCGACGGGCACAACCTGGGCTGGAAGCTCGCCTGGGTAGTCCGCGGCTGGGCATCGGAGTCGCTGCTCGACTCCTATCAGGCCGAGCGCGCTCCTGTCGGCCGGGCCAATGCCGAGGCCTCCATGCAGACGGCCATCGGTGTGGCCGTCGACCCACTGGCTCACGACTTCGGCGTGCACTACGGCTCCTCGGCGATCGTCGGTGCCGGCGGACTGGCCGGGCGCCGGGCACCACACGCCTGGGTGATAATGCAGGACCGGAAGGTGTCCACGTTGGACCTGTTCGGAGACCGGCTGACTCTGCTCACGGGGCCCGACGCTGAGCTGTGGCGGACGGAGGCGGCGGCGCTGGGCGCAGCAGGGGTTCCTCTCGTCTGCTACAGCGTCGCGACTGAGTTCGCCGACCATGGCGGCCAGTTCGCTGAGGCGTACGGACTGGGCTCGGACGGCGCCGTGTTGGTCCGGCCGGATGGCTATGTCGCCTGGGACAGCAGGAACTTGACCGGTTTGGCGGCGGCGGTGGACGCAGTTCTGGGGACGCATGAACTGGTGGGCTGAGGACTGTGAGCGGTTCGACTGACCTAGAGCGCAGAGCCCTTCTTGTACTGGGCGTAGGACAGGTTCCAGTCCGACCACCCGTTGCCGTCCTCGACGCGCCGATGGGTGCCGGTTGTGATGACCGGATCACCGATCAACATGTGGGTGTAGAGCCAGCCGGCGTTCCCGTTGCTCATTCCGACGCACCCGTGACTTGCGTTGTTGCGGCCGAAGTGAGCGGTGTTCCACGGGGCGGAATGCAGGAACTCACCGGAGTTGGTGAGCCGCAGTGCATACTGGGCGACCAGTCTGTAGTGCTCCTTTGCCCCGATGGCCTCGTTGGTCATCACCTTGTTGTACTCCTTGCCCATGATCACCTTGATGCCGCTCCGCGTCTCCCAGCCCGGCTTACCGCCGCTCACATAGATCGTGCGGACGAGCTTGCCGCTGCGGTACACCCTCGCGACGTCACTGGACAGGTTTACCTTGGTGATCAGTGTTCGGCCGACCTTGAACGAGGTGGCCACGGACTTCTGGCCGTACGCGCCCCCGCCGGCCTTGACTCCATTCAGGTTCGCTCGCACGGTGACCTTGGTCCCGGGCTTCCAGTACTTGGCGGGCCGGTAGCGCACCTGGGTGCTGGAGAACCAGCGCCAGGTGCCCCGCTGCGCCGGGGAGGAGGTGACCAGCAGGTTCTTCTGGAACTCCTTCTTGTTCTTGACCGGAACATCGAAGGTCAGCACGACCGGCATGCCGACGCCGACCTCGCTGTGAGCCTTCGGAAAGATGGTCGGCCAGACCTGTTGGTTCAGCCTCAGGTTGTGCGTGGCGAAGGTGCGTGTGGTGGTCCGAGACTCTCCGGCGGAGTTCTTGCCGGTCATGCTGAGCTTGTACGTCGCCGCGGGTTCCAACCGATCGGCCGCCGTCCAGCTGGCGCGATCTTTGCTGATCTTGCCGGGGACCGTTCCCTTGACCGAACTGCCTCTCTGGTCGGTGTAACTGAAGGCCAGCTTCACCTTCGTCAGGGTTCCCGCTGCGGCCTTCACTTTGACCAGCGTGTCGACGGTCACCTTGCGCGCGCCGTCGGCGACATTGGCTGTCAGCTTTACCGGCTCGGGCGGTGGCGGAGTCGTCGGACTGGGCTTCGTCGACGCGGCTCCGGGGGTGGGCCCGTTGGCATCGGACGAACTGTTGGACGAGGGGCTTCCCCCACCGCCGCAGGCGGCGGCTGCGAGCAGCAGAACCGCCCCCGCTGCTGCAGTCATCGCTCGCCAGCTGATGGTCGGCATTGTGTTCCTTCTGGTGTCCCGCCAAACGGGGCCGAACATCGCCGGTCCCTTCACCCCTATCCCTGGGCCGGCCGAGCACGCGCCTTTCGGCCACCGCTCCGCCGTCCTACTACCCCCCGAGTCTCAAGCGTGCCATTCCAGGGGGCCGTTTCCTAATCTGACAAGCGTGTCTGCGAAGTTTTGCTGCCCGGCACTTGTCCGGGGGCTCGGTCGAGAGGGTCAACCCTGATTTCCCCCTTGGGTAGTAACCGGACCTTCCATTCAGGAAAGTCAAGCTTTACATTCGTTGCATGACGACCTCAGACATGACTGCCATTCTCGAGGAGCTGGCTGCCGGGCGGATCGACGCCGCGGAGGCCGCGCGCCGCATCGACGGGCTGAAGGCAGCGACCCCCAGGCAGGATTCAGCACAACCTGGTGCTGCCGAGCCGGTGCCTGGCATGGAGCAGACCGCTGCGGCGGAGGCGACGGCCGAGCCTACGAACGAAGAGCTTGCCGCTGCCGAATCAGCCGAGCAGGACCCGTGGGCCGCCGAGACAGACCATCCGGAGCAGGCAACCTCCCCTTCCGACTTCCCGCCGCCGCGTACCCAGCAGCCGCCGGACGAGCCGGTGCAGACCAAACGAGTCAACACCAGTGGCGTCGAGCGGATCTCGGTTCGGGCCGTCGGCCGGCGCGTCCGGATCGTGGGTGAGACGTCGGTCGCCACGCTCTCTGCGGACGGCCAGCACGTGCTCCGGCGTAACGGTTCGGTGCTGGAGGTGTCGAGCGACGGTGAGCTCGGCGCGTCCCTGGACGGCTTCAGCATCCTCCGTGGAGCGCCGCGGTCGCTTGACGACATCCGCGCGTTGGGCCTGGGCAAGGAACTCCTGCTCAAGGTGAACCCGAACATCCTCGTTGACGTCGAGGTAACGGCCGGGAGCCTGAACACCGAGCGAGTGCCCCATCTGGGCAAGGTCCGAGTCACCGCAGGAGGCGCCAAGCTGCTCGACGTACGCGAGATCAACGATGCGTTGATCCAGGCTGGTCAGGCCACGATCCACGGCGCCATCACCACGGGCCGCAACCGAATCCGTGCGGAGTCCGGTTCCTTGTCGATCACCTTGGCCGATGAGTCCAACGTGACCGTCACCGGAGACGCGCAGCTCGGCAAGGTCAGCTGGGCCGGCGGTCACAGTGGCGCCGGCGACGAGGTGGTCATGG
>JBKPNA010000095.1:0-4489 GCA_046765695.1 Actinomycetota bacterium
GGCTGCCGTAGTTGGAGAAGCTCAGCCGGCTGTGCGGCACTGTCGACGACGCGGCCCCGACCAGGATGGCGCCCGAGTCCCGGTAGTCCGGGCTGCTCCGGTCGAAGACCTTCTTACCCGCTGGATCGGTGACGGTGTCCAGGTCCAGCCCGCCGTTGCCTGCCGCCTCTACAACGACGATTCCCGCATTGACGGCGGCAACGATCGCGTCGTACGCGGCCTGCTCCGTCTCCACCGGGATCTTGACCTGGCTGCCGACGGTTGTCTGGGCCTCGAGCAGCAGCACGTCCCCGCGGCTCATCACCGCCACCGCCGAGGCGATGGCCGCTGCCGTGCTGTAGTTGGTCGAGGTGCGCCACTGTGAGACGACCCGGGCGCGGGCCCGAGGTGCGATGCCGACCCCGCCGCGCGTGTTGTCGACCGCGACCACCTCGCCTAGCACGGAGGTGCCGTGGCCCTGGTAGTCCTGGTTGAGGCCTGAGATGAGGGTGATGCCGGCGCCGGTCAAGTCCTCGTGGTTCAAGGTCCAGCCGCGTTCCATGTCGACGAAACCGATGCCGAGTCCGTCCGCTTCGCTCCAGGCCCACCTGGCGTCGATGCCGTTCGGTGCCGCGTCGAGGTAGCCCTGGTTCGCCGACCGGGGGTCGTCAGCGGGGTTCACCGGCGGCGGCACCGGGCCTGCCTCCACGTACGCGGTCTCCACGCCTGGCAGCTCCCGCAGCTCCGCGGCCAATGCCTCGGCCTGCTCTCCGGGTGGCAGCTCGACGACGAAGTACGGCCGCAGCTCCTCGCCTGCAAGCGGGGTGCCGGCGTCACGGCGGGCCAAGCGCTCCTGTCCTGTCGGAAGATCCGTGTCCTCCAGATAGGGCCGCAGCCGGGCAACGTCGAAGCGGTCGAGCACCCGGGACCACTCACCACCCAGGCGCCGGGCGGCCGCTCCGGCCTCCTCCCCCGGGTCCAGCTCGCCCATTCCCGTGTCGGCCGAGAACTTGACCGCGACCCTGGCGGGGAGATCGCGATACCGCTCGGAGTCGTGTCCTCTCGGCTCAACGCCGTCAACCATGCCCATCGCTGCACCCTTCTCGGCGGACGAGGCCCGAAGAGACCAGCATGCTGGATTCCTGCCGGGCCGCGCCAGTGCCCTCCTGACGGAGGGCACTACTGGCAGCTCTCTACTTGGGGTGCTTATCGTCGTATGCATGACCTCCAGCCCGCTCCCGTCACCGCTGCCGCCCCGGGCTGTGGTCGTGGTCTTCCGTGCGCCCACCGCCGAGCACTTCCTGCCGGCGTCGCAGGTGTTGTGGGAAGCAGGCGTTCGCTGTTTCGAGTACACCCTGACGACCGAGGGCGCCCTGGACGCAGTGATCCGACTCCGCAAGGTGCTGCCCGAGGCACGGATTGGTGTCGGCACCGTGCGCACCGTCGACCATCTCAAGGCTGCGAAGGAGGGGGGCGCCGAGTTTGCCGTCAGCCAGATCTTCTTGTCCGAGCTGGCGACCGCAGCCCGCGAGCAGCAGATCCCCTTCGTCCCGGGTGCGCTGACGCCGACCGAAGTGGTGACGGCTTGGAACGCCGGCGTACCAGCGGTCAAGGTGTCACCGATCGGGCCCGTCGGCGGAGTGAGCTATCTGAAGGAGCTGCGCGGACCGCTGCCAGACGTCGCGATCATGCCGACCGGCGGCGTCACCATCGAAGCCGCGGCGAACTACCTGCAAGCCGGAGCCGTTGCCGTGGGTGTCAGCAGTGCCCTGCTGCAAGACGCCCTGGTCGGCGGTGACCTTGCCGAACTCTCAGCTCGGGCCGAGCGACTGATGTCGTCGGTGTACGAAGCATCGCAAGCCTGACCAACCACGAAGGAACCACCATGACTACCGAGACGACGAAGGCGCCGGCGAGTGCGCTGTCCGGACTGGACGCCTCACGGGTTGCCGCCTCCGCCGGTGCCGCAACGCTGGATCGAATCGCCCACCTGAAGCTCTCCAGTATCACGTTGCCGCTGGCCACACCCATCAGCGACGCCAAAGTGCTCACCGGACGGCAGCGGCCGATGACCGAGGTGGCGTTCCTCTTCGTCGAGGTGACCACCCAGGACGGCCAGTCGGGGATCGGGTTCTCCTACTCCAAGCGGGCGGGTGGTCCCGGCCAGTTCGCCCATGCCAAGGAGATCGCCGAGGTCTTGATCGGCGAGGATCCCAGTGACGTCGGCAAGCTGTGGGTGAAACTCTGCTGGGCCGGCGCCTCCGTCGGCCGCAGCGGGCTGGCGACGCAGGCGATCGCCGCCTTCGACGTCGCGCTCTGGGATCTGAAGTCCAAGCGGGCCGGACTGCCGCTGGCGAAGCTGCTCGGGTCCTACCGCGACTCGGTGCGCACCTACAACACCTCCGGCGGGTTCCTGCACACCCCGATCGAGCAGGTGCTGGACAATGCGGCCGCGTCGCTGGAGGCCGGTATCGGCGGCATCAAGCTCAAGGTCGGCCAGCCCGACTGGCGTACCGATGTGGCGAGGGTCACCAAGGTCCGCGAGTTCCTCGACGCCGACGTTCCGCTGATGGTCGACGCCAACCAGCAGTGGGACCGCGCCACCGCTCAGCGGATGGGTCGCATCTTCGAGCAGTTCGGGCTGGTCTGGATCGAGGAGCCGCTGGACGCGTACGACGCCGAGGGCCATGCCAACCTGGCCCGCTCCCTGGACACTCCGATCGCAACGGGCGAGATGCTGGCCAGCGTCGCCGAGCACCTACGGCTGATCGACGCCGGCGCGGCGGACATCATCCAACCCGACGCCCCGCGGATCGGCGGCATCACCCAGTTCCTCAAGCTCGCCGCCATCGCCGAATCGAGGCAGCTCGACATCGCACCGCACTTCGCGATGGAGATCCACTGTCACCTGGCGGCGGCGTACCCGATCGAGCCGTGGGTCGAGCACTTCGACTGGCTAGACCCGCTGTTCAACGAGCACCTCGAGACCCGGGACGGCCGGATGTGGGTCTCCGACCGCCCAGGGCTCGGCTTCACCCTCAGCGAGCAAGCTGGCGCCTGGACGGTCGGCACCGCCGAGTACGGCTCCCGGCCGTGACAGCCGGGCTCCCTACATCCCTGGCATCTGGAGGCACTCGAGGGTCTCGATCGTGCCGCCGGTCGCCTTGTGCGGGTGGCCCTCGAGAACCCTGGCCAGGGCGTCGTGCGAGTCGGCCTGCATGATCGAGTACCCGCCGATCGGGTCGCCCGAGTCCCCACCAGGATCAACGACCGATGTCGGAGTACCCAGGTCGACGATCGCGTCGCCCGCCTGCTGCGCCCAGGCCATCCAGGCATCCATCCCCGCTTGCGCCTGCTCGGGCGTGCTCTGCGCCATCTGATCACTCGCCGTCATGCCCGACCGATAGAGCACCAGGTACTTGGTCACGCTCCTCCTCCTTTGGTAAGCGCCTAATTAGGTAGACGCCGTAATACTAAGGTTGCCGACGAGGGGAGGCAACGGTAGTGACCGACCTCGATGTCACGATGCGCGCGCTTAGGTCCAGGACCCGCCGCGAGATCCTGGCGCGCATCTGGGACCGGGATCTGTCCGCCGGTGAGATCGCCGCCGCCTTCGCCCTGACCGCGGCCACGATCTCCGAACACTTAGCCGTCCTTCGTCGTGCCGGGCTGGTGGAGATGACCAAGATCGGAACGTCCCGGCGCTACCGGGCCAAGCCCGCCGCCCTGGCCGGTCTGCACGGCGCGCTGGAGGATGCCGGTAAGTGGCGTCCGGCGGACGACCTTCCCGAGCAGGCGCTGACGAAGACGACGACGTCACCGGTCGTGGTCGCGGAGGTGAGCGTGCCCACTCGGCCGGAGATGACGTTCGCCGCGCTGACCGATGGTGAGCTGTACTCGCGCTGGCTCCAGGTCCCGGTCCGTATCGACGGCGACCGGTTCGCGGCCACTCTGGAGTGGGGAACCGAGGTCCGGGGCCGATACGAGATCGTCGTTCCACCGGAACTCATCGTGATGAGCTGGGATTTCGACGACGGCAACATCCCGGTGCCCGGGCACCCGCTGGTCGGCTACCTGCGGATCCACTCGGACGGCGACGGCAGCCGGGTCGTGGTGCACCAGGTGGTCAACAGCTCCGATCGAGCGGCGTTCATGGAAGCCGCGTGGGCCATGGTGCTCGGACGCCTGAAAGCCAACGTCGAGTCGGCCCTCGGCGGGTCTCCGCCGCCGCGTCGACCCGCTCGCGGCAAATTGCACACGGAACTCGCCTAGTCGACCCGGATTGCACCGATTCGCAGGTTCCGCGTGCAATTTGCCGCGGAACCGCCTACGAGTGATCCGCGAGGTCGGCGACCCCAGCCTCGAGCGGAGTTCGAGCGGTCCAGCCGAGTACGGCGGTCGCTTTCGAGCAGTCGGCGGTGATGTGGCGTACGTCGCCGAGCCGGTACTGGCCAGTGATCACCGGCCGGGGACCGGCCATCACCTGGGCCAGCAGTTCGGCGAGGCGGCC
>JBKPNA010000096.1:0-6676 GCA_046765695.1 Actinomycetota bacterium
AACACCGGATTATATTCGTCGGCAGCGTCAGATGTGTATAAGAGACAGGAAGTGGACACCGCCCGGATGGGTGTTCTCCAACGGCCACCTGCCGTCAGGCTGTGATTTCGACCGCACCAGGTCGACTGCCTCGGCAAGACGGGGATCGGGGTCATTGCCGACCGCCCGGAAGTAGTCGAGCGCCCGGAGCACGTCGTAGTGCCACCAGGTGGGGAACGAGAAGCTCAGCCAGTCCGAGTCCACCACGTCTCCCTTGCTCAGCCGCCGGAACAGCCGCCGTTGCAGCAGGTACTCCTCAGCTCGCTGCCTTGCCGCGACGGAGTCCGCTGAGCCGCCTGTCGCCCGCTCGTGCTCCAGCAACCCCTCGAGCACACAGATCGTCGAGTGGAAGGACGACCGCACCGAGCCGAACTCCGCCTCGCAGTTCCAGCCGCCGTCGGCAAGCTGCTCGCCGACCAGCCGGGTGACGATCCCGTCGACGTCGACACCGAAATAGGCACCGAGCGCGACGGTACGCCCGTTGATGCACGGCTCGACTTCGCCGGCGAAGAAGGGCTGCCCCGCATGCTCCCAGCGGCAGTTGTCCCGCACCAGGACCACTTCCTGGCGGATCTGCGCTGCCTTCGGATCCACTCCGAGATCGCGCAGCAGCGTCAACGTCGGAAGCGTCGACGTCCACGGCTGACCGGCCGAGAAGTCGCCGTCGAAGTCTGCAGGGAAGCAGGCGCCACCCGCCCACTGCCCGTCGTCGCCACGCAGCGCCAGCAGCCGGGCACCCCACCCCTCGACGGCGACGCGGGCGCGTTCCGCGGCAACCTGCTCAGCGGGTGCGCCGGTGAGATCTCGAAGCACCTGCCAGCGCAGCGCAGGATCGGAGTCGAGCAACCAGTCGAGAACGGCCACCCGTGAACGGTAGTCTCAGGGACGCTTCAGGTAGTACTCGGTGAACTCGCGGCAACGCCCTTCGGTGTCGAAACGCATCACGAAGCAGTTGTGATAGAGGCGAATGATTCGACCGCCGGGCCGCTCGCGATAACCGGAGGTGCCGGTCGCGACAACGACTTCCCCGTCGACGGCGATCGGCTCGTAATGCGCGTCATAGGTACCAGGCGCATCACGCGTCGATGCACCGTCGGAGTCATCGCCCTCGCCCAACCAGGAAGCGACAACGGCCTCCCGGCCGACGATCGCGTCGTCGTAGGGGTGATACCGGTACGCGATGTCGTCGCTGAAGAGTGCCGCTATGTCCTCGCGGTCGTAGGACATCCATGCCGCCACGTACCGGTCGAGCCAGGCCTGGGCGGCAGCACGGTCCACGCCGGTCACCTTAGCCTCGTCGTGGATGGTAGGAGTTGGTCTGTGCCGATCCTCCCCAAAGAGCGTGATCCTCGGCTGATCACCATCCGTCGCGGGGGCACTCTGACGGACGAACATCATCGGCTGTTGGCTGACTGGGCCCTGCTGTGCGCCGAGCACGTGCTGAATCTGTTCGAGCACCACCAACCAGGTGACAGCCGGCCCCGGGATGCCATCGATGCCGGCCGAGGCTGGATCCGCGGCGAGGTGCGGATGAGTGACGCACGCCGAGCGGCTTTCTCGGCAAATGCCGCGGCGCGTGGGATGGCCGATCCAGCGAAGTTCGCCGCGCTGTCCGCCGGCCAGGCGGCTGCGGTGCCTCATGTCGCCGCCCACGAGCTCGGCGCTGCGGCGTACGCCATCAGGGCGGCCGGTGCATGCGTGCCAGCCGATCACGCTGCGCAAGCTCGGGCCGGCGAGCGGGAGTGGCAGCGGCAGCAGCTGCCCAGCGCTGTTCGTGAGCTCGTTCTCGATGATCAACAGCGTCGGAGCGCCATCTGCTGGCACGTCTTCGACGACTGATCTCGCCGTCGCCCAACTGGGCGTGGAACAATCGGCGACGATGAGCGTCGCCAAGAAGTTGCAGATCAAGGATGGCCAACGAGTCCTGGTCGCGAACAAGCCGTCGGATGTCGACCTTGGGCTACCCCCCGATGTCGCCACCGAGGATGCAGGCGCGGCGGACGCCGTTGTCGCCTTCGTCACGCATGGCGCAGAACTCGACGATCTCGCCGCTGCAGCAATCGACGCCGGTCGCCGAGACGAGCTCGCGTGGGTCGCCTACCCCAAGGCCGGCAAGTTGGACACCGATCTCAACCGCGATTCGCTCAACTCTGCGATGAACGAGAAGGGGCTCCAGGCGGTCCGACAGGTCGCCATCGATGAGGTGTGGTCGGCGCTGCGGTTCCGTCCAGCCTGAGACTCCCCTGGCCGACTAGTTCAGGACCACCAGCTCCAGACGAGCCGCAACGGAGGACCGAATGCCGCACGGTGACGCTGATCGTGGTCTCTTCGGGCCACGCTCCACGTTCTACGACCAGGGCCGGTTCGGCCGGCTCTTCCCGGCGCTGCCACCGTTCGCCTCCGATACGCCGCTGGTGCGCGCGGCGCTGACCGAGCTTGGCCGGCCGGGCGGGCCGATGGACGCCGGTGACGACCTGAGCGATCCGGTCGCGCTGATAGCCCAGGCAGAGCTCAGCGTGCACAACCCCGACAACTCCCGGCTGACTGCCGGCATGACGTTCCTTGGCCAGTTCCTGGACCACGACATGACGTTCGATCCGACCTCGAGCCTGGCTCGGGTGCAGGATCCGGAGTCCATCCGCAACTTTCGGATTCCCGCGCTCGACCTTGACAGCGTGTACGGCGGCGGCCCGCTGGTTTCACCTCATCTGTACAACAGAGGAGTCGACAAGGGTCGGACCACCTTGCTGGTCGAGGCGATCCCTGGCTCCGACACCGCGTGCATCGACGGCCGGGTGCGCTTCGACGTTCCCCGCAACTCGCAACAGGTCGCGTTGATGGGCGATCCCCGCAACGACGAGAACCTCATCGTGAGTCAGTTGCATCTCGCGCTCGTCAGGTTCCACAACCGGGTCGTCGACGACATCCGCGGCGACCTGGGTCCGCTGGCGACCACCGCAGAGGTTTTCGGCGAAGCGCAGCGGATAGTCCGCTGGCACTACCAGTGGCTGATCTTGCACGAGTTCTTGCCGCTGACCTGCGGCGACGCCGTCGTAGGATCGATCTTGACCGAAGGCCGGCGGTTCTACAGCTGGCACCACACCCCTTACCTCCCGGTCGAGTTCACGGCAGCCGCGTATCGCTTCGGCCATTCCCAGGTCCGGCCAAGCTATCGGGCGAACTTTGGCACCTCTGCCGGCGACGTCGGCCAGCAGTTCTTCGGACTGATCTTCAACTCCGCTCTCGGTGGCGGCGATCCCGACGACCTACGCGGCGGCTGCCGAGCGGCGCGGCGGTTCATCGACTGGCAGACGTTCTTCGACTTCGGCGATGGTCGGGTACGCCGGAACAAGAAGATCGACACCAGGTTGTCATCGGTGCTGTTCCACCTTCTCGACCTGCCGGCCGGGGAGCCGGATGCTCTGGCTGTCCGCAACCTGCTGCGGAGCCTGACCATGAGGGTGCCGTCGGGTCAGCGAGTGGCCGCCGCGATGAACGAGACGCCGCTGGCGTTGGCAGATCTCGGCGACCTGGCCGACCTCGGCCTCGACCGACAGACTCCACTGTGGTTCTACGTGCTCCGTGAAGCCGACGTGAGAGCCGACGGGCTGCACCTCGGCCCGGTCGGTGGGCGCATCGTTGCCGAAGTGATCCACGGCCTGATCGACGGCGACCCGTCGTCCTACCTCTCCCAGGAACCGGATTGGACCCCAGACTACGGATCCGACGGGACCTTCGTGATCACCGACCTGCTTGCCGCTGCCGGCGTTGTGGGCTCCCTCGGCTGACCTAGCGACAAACCGGGGGCTAAGGGATGCCGAGCGTGCGGGCACGGGACCGCAGCTCGGCATGGATGCCGCCGAAGGCGTCCGCCGCGGGCAGCAGGGCCTTGGCCGCCTTGACGACGACGCTGTAGTTGGTGTCGACGACGTTGGCAACCGGCACCTGGGCGATCTGGGAGCAGAGCTGGTAGGCGTCCATCTGGTGCAGATCGTAGAGCTGGCCGATCCAGCGCACGAGTTCGGCATTGCCGATCCGCCAGGCGTCCTCCAGCGGCCGGCTGGACCCGACCGTCATCCAGTGCGTGTCGTCCTCGATCCGGGGCCAGACGGGAGCGCCGCCCTTGATCAGTTCCACCAGGAGGGTGGTGGTCATCGCACCCTCGACGGCGGTACCGCAGGCCTCCGCCTCACCCTGGCGGTAGTGCCCATCTCCGATGGAGAACATCGCGCCCTCGACGTTGACGCCGAGAAAGACAGTCGAGCCGGCACGCATCTGCGGTGTGTCCATGTTGCCGCCAAAGCGTTCGGGCACCAGCGAGGAGCGAACCTCACCGCCAACGGGAGCGACGCCGACGGTGCCGAGCATCGGCTCGAGCGGCAGCTCGATGCGGTGATCGCTGTGCCGCGCCGCGAAGCCGACGGTCTTGCGGTCCCGGTCGAGCTGATAGATCCACGTGGTGTCCGGCAGTGGGTCTTGCAGGGTGACGACGCGGTCGGTGCTCGTCATCCCGCCGAAGAACGGGATGGCCGCCGACACACCCCAGTCGCGCGCGGGCTCGACCGCGACAAGGTGCAGCACAAGGGTGTCACCGGGCTCAGCGCCCTCGACGTAGAACGGGCCGGTCTGCGGATTGATGAACCGGAAGTCAACCTTCTCGCCTGACAGGTCGTCGACGCTGCGCAGCGCGCCACCATATGCGTCGTCGGACCACAGTCGCAGCGCTGCCCCCGGCTTGACCCGCATCACCGGTGCCGCGCCACCGAAGGTGTAGGCGTACTGCTCACGTGTTGGCGTGTACTCGATGACGTCCATGGCCCCGTTGCTACCTCAGCCCTTGACGCCGCCGCCGAACGCGAAGGCGCCTCCCAGCCGCCGGTTGAGCACCAGGTAGAGGAGCACCGAGGGCAGGGAATACAGCAGCGCGTACGCGGCGAGCTGGCCGTAGACGACCTGACCGTACTGACCGAAGAAGGTGTAGATGGTCACCGACATCGGCTGTTTCTCCGGCGTGAGCAGCAGGATGAACGGCACGAAGAAGTTGCCCCACAGGCCGATGAACGTATAGATCGCAACCACCGAGAGCCCTGGACCCATCAACGGCATGATGATCCGCAGCAGGCCCTGCATGGGGCTCGCGCCGTCCGTCCAGGCGGCCTCCTCGAGCTCGACGGGCACACCGTCCATGAAGTTCTTGGTCAGCCAGATCGAGATGGGCAGCGCCGTCGTCGCCATGAAGACCATCGTCGCCGGGATGGAGTCGTCCAGTGCGAGCTGAACGAACAGCCCGTAGACCGGGACCATGATCGCGGTGATCGGCAGGCCAGTGGAAAACAAGATGGTCAGCATGAAGGGCCGTTTGAGCCGGGAGCGGTAGCGGGAAAGTGGGTAGGCCGCCAAGGTCGCGCAGATCATGGTGATCAAAGTGCCGCCACCACAGAGGACCGCGCCGTTGATGAGTGGCCGATACGTCGTCTCCGGTGTCATCACCGCCCTGAAGTTGTCGAGGGTGAAGGGGTGCGGCCACTGGATGCTGATGCCCTGGCTCGGGTCACCGTTCACGGCAGCCAGCAGCACCCACAACAGGGGCACGATGAAGAGGGCCGCCACCAGCAGCAAGATCAGACTGGCGAGCAGCCGGCCCGACAACCGTGGTCGACGCGGTCCGGTACGGGTGACCACGGCGGTCGCGGCGGTGGTCTCCGCGGTAACGGCGGCCGTCATCGCCCGACCTCGGAGCGCAGGGCACGTAGGTAGATGACCGAGAAGATCCCGCCGATCAGCAGGAGCAGCAACGCGATCGCGGTGCCGTAGCCGAGGTCGGAGGCGACGAAGGCCTGGTTGTAGGCGAACAACGGCAAGGTCATGCTCTTGTCACTCGGACCGCCCTTGGTCATGGTGTAGATCAGGCCGAACACCGACAGGGTCTGCAGCGTGATCAACATAAGGTTGGTTGCGATGGTCCGGCGCACCATCGGGATCGTGACCGACGTCAGCAGCCGGAACCGACCGGCCCCGTCCACCAGGGCCGCCTCCTCGATCTCACGCGGAACCTCCGAAAGTGCCGCGGAGTAGACCAGCATGGAGAAGGCCGTGCCGCGCCAGATGTTGGCGATGGACACCGCCAGGATCGGGGTCGTGAACAGCCAGTTCTGCGGCGGTATGCCGAAGAAGCCGCTGATCCTGTTCCAGGACCCTTCCGGGCCCAGCACCGCCTGCCAGAGGTAGGCGGCAACCACCTCCGGCAGCACCCAGGCCCCGATCACGACCGCCGAGGTGAAGGCCCGGGCGACCGCGTGGCCCGACCTCATCAACAGTGCCAGCACCATGCCCAGGATGTTCTGTCCGATGATCGCCGACACCACGGTGAAGATCAGGGTCAGCCAGACCGAAGACAAGAAGGCGGGGTCGGTGAACGCCCGAGTGAAGTTGTCGAGGCCCACGAACTGGGTGCCCACCTGCCCGGTGAGTGCCATGTTGGTGAATGCGGCATAGACGCAGTAGAGGATCGGCCCTGCCAGGAACACCAGCAGAAGCACGACCGATGGCACGATCGGTGCCCCGCGCACCAGTGTTCGCCGGGATCGCGAAGGTGCACTTGATCCAACGTGGGTCAGCGTGGCCATCAGCCCCGCCT
>JBKPNA010000097.1:0-4400 GCA_046765695.1 Actinomycetota bacterium
TGCCCAGCTACGTGCTGCACCGCGATGTCCCCGTCTCGACATCGCGCGGGGAGGTCACCGTCGACGTCGCCTACGGCGGAGCGATCTACGCCCATCTCGACGCCTGCAGCGTCGGGCTTCGCATCACGCCGGAGAACTACGCCGACCTCATCGTCATCGGCCGCGAGGTCAAGCACCTGCTCAATGCCACCGACTACGCAGCCCATCCCGATGACGACCGCCTCAGCGGCATCTACGGCACGATCTTGTTCGAGGACCTCGGTGCAACTGACGATGGCAACCTGCGCCAGCGCAACGTCGCCGTCTTCGCTGACGGCGAGGTCGATCGCTCGCCCTGCGGTTCCGGAACAGCTTCCCGTGTCGCCCTGCTGGCCGCGACCGGCGCTCTGGCCGAGGATCGACGGCTGATCCACTCCTCGATCGTGGGCTCCGTGTTCCATGCCCGCGTCGCCTGTCAGGTGGAGGCGGCCGGACGTTCAGCCGTCGTGCCAGAGGTCAGCGGCATGGCGTACCGCACCGGACGTCACGTGTTCGAGCTCGACCCGGCCGATCCTCTAGGCGAGGGGTTCGTACTCCGGTGAGACCGGGTCAGTCACGCCCGGGTCGTCGGCAGCTCGACGCTGCACCCCTTTGGCCGACGCTGCACCGTCTGCAGAAGGTGCAGCGTCTACCTAAAGGGTGCAGGGTGTGGTTCTCATCAACTTGCACTGACGAATCCTCGCCAGTACCATGTTACATATCACTAGCGAGGAGCTGATATGACCCCTGATCGTCCCTGGCGCGGCCTGTACACCGCGACCGCGCTGCCCTTCAACGAGGACCTGTCGGTGGACTACGACGCGTACGCCGAGCACGTCAAGTGGTTGGCGGAGGCGGGCACCGACGGTGTCTGTCCCAACGGGTCGCTGGGGGAGTACCAGACCCTCACGGACGAGGAGCGCGCTCGCGTCGTCCAGACGGCGGCCGAGGCCCGGCCGGATGGGTTCGGGCTGATGCCCGGCGTCGCGGCATACGGTAGCCGGCAGACCCAGCGCTGGATCGAGCAGGCCGCCGAGGCCGGCGCGGAGTCGGTGCTGCTGCTGCCGCCCAACACCTACCGGGCCGACCGCGAGGCGGTCCTGAACCACTACCGTGCAGCCGCGGCCGTCGGGCTGCCCATCGTCGCGTACAACAATCCCATCGACACCAAGGTGGACCTGACGCCGGACGTCTTGGCTCAGCTGTTCGACGAGGATCTGATCGTGGCTGTCAAGGAGTTCACCGGCGACGTCCGCCGCGCGTGGGAGATCGCTGAGCTGGCGCCCGAACTCGACCTCCTGGTCGGCAGCGACGACGTGGTCGTGGAGCTCGGCCTCGCGGGTGCCGTCGGCTGGATCTGCGGCTACTCCAATGCGCTGCCGCGCACGTGCGTCGAGTTGCTCACGGCTGCAAGCTCGGGTGACCCGTCCGACCTCGCCCAGGCGATACCGGTCTACCGGGACCTGCACTCACTGCTCCGGTGGGACGCGAAGACGGAGTTCGTTCAAGCCATCAAGCTCAGCATGGATGTCGTCGGTCGCAACGGCGGCGCCTGCCGGCCGCCTCGCGGACCCCTGTCCGAGACGGCGCACCGCCAGGTGACCACTGCGACGGAGGCCGCTCTGAGCCGGGGATACAAGTAGGCCACTGACCGGTAACCGACGGCGCGGTACGAGGATGGTGACCATGCACACTGCGGATCGGATCACCGAGGCCGAGGAGGTCAAGGAGGTCGTCGCCGCTGCGGCCGGCGCCGCCGGGCCATGGGCGGGGTTGGATCGCTCCACCCGTAGCGAGGCCCTGCGGGCGGTGGCCGACCAGCTCGACGCGGCGGCCGATGAGCTGGTGCCGATCGGCATCCGGGAGACCCACCTCGCCGAGCAGAGATTGCGCAGCGAGCTGCGGCGCACGACCTTTCAGCTGCGGCTCTTCGCCGATGTTGTCGACGAGGGCGGCTATCTGGACGTCCGGATCGACCACGCCGACCCGGACTGGCCGATGGGGGCGCCCCGTCCCGACCTGCGGCGGATCCTGCACCCGGTCGGCCCGGTCCTGGTCTTCGCGGCCAGCAACTTCCCCTTCGCCTTCAGCGTCGCCGGCGGCGACACGGCGTCGGCGCTGGCGGCGGGGTGCCCGGTCGTGGTCAAGGCCCATCCGGGACACCCCGAGCTCTCGGCGGCGACCGCCGACCAGGTCCACCAGGCGTTGACGGCGGCCGGGGCGCCACCGGGTGTCTTCGGCCTTCTCTTCGGAACGGACGCCGGCGTGGCGGCGCTGCGGTCCCCTGAGATCAAGGCCGCGTCGTTCACCGGATCGATCGCCGGAGGCCGGGCGTTGTTCGACATCGCAAGCCAGCGCCCTGAACCGATCCCGTTCTACGGCGAGCTGGGCAGCGTGAACCCGGTGTTCGTCACCCAGGCTGCGGCGAAGAGCAGAGCCGAGGCGATCGTCTCGGAGTTCGTCGCATCCTTCACGCTGGGCGCCGGGCAGTTCTGCACCAAGCCTGGGGTGCTGCTGGTGCCCCGGGACAGCACGATCGTCGAGCGGCTCGCTGAGGCCGAGCTGCCGGGACCGGCCACTTTGCTCTATCCCAAGATCTACGAGGGCTACGTGGAGACCTTGCGGGAGCTGGTGGCCCAGCCGGCGGTATCGGTGCTGCGTTCCGGCGATCCCTATGCCGACCCGCCGAGCCCGACGCTGCTGACCACCAGCGCGGCGGACCTGCTGGCCGACCTGCGAGAGAGCCGGGACGAGGTGTTCCGCGAGTGCTTCGGACCGACCACGCTCGTCACGTCGTACGACAACGAGGACGAGCTGCTGGCGGTGGCTGACGCGATCGACGGCCAGCTCACCGCGTCGATCATCGGTACGGACGACGATTCGGTGGTCGTCCCGCTGCGGGACAAGCTCAGCCTCAAAGCCGGTCGGGTGCTGTGGAACGGCTGGCCGACCGGCGTCTCGGTCACCTACGCGCAGCAGCACGGCGGCCCGTACCCGGCGACGACGACCCCGACCACGACCTCGGTCGGCACTGCGGCCATCGCCCGGTTCCTGCGTCCGGTCGCGTACCAGGGTTTTCCGCAGCACCTGCTGCCGGCGGCGCTGCGCGACGACACCGATCTGCCGCGCCTTGTCGACGGCCGAAAGCACTGATATGCGCACCACGCGGCTGATCAGCGCCGTCGACTCGCACACGGAGGGAATGCCGACCCGGGTGGTGACCGGCGGTGTCGGCGTGCTGCCGGGGGACACCATGGCCGAGCGCCGGCTGTGGTTTCTGGAGAACTCCGACGACCTCCGCACGCTGCTGATGTACGAGCCGCGCGGCCACGGGTCGATGAGCGGCGCGATCCTGCAGCCCCCGACCCGCCCGGACGCCGACTTCGGCGTCCTGTTCATCGAGGTCAGCGGGCTGCTCCCGATGTGCGGCCACGGCACCATGGGAGTCGCCACGGTGTTGGTGGAGACGGGGATGGTGCCGGTGACCGAGCCGGTCACGAGGATCCGGCTCGACGTCCCGGCCGGGCTCGTGGTTGCCGAGGTCGCCGTCTGCGACGGCCACGCCACCTCCGTCACGCTGCGGATGGTGCCCAGCTTCTCCCTGGCCTTGGACCAGCACGTGCGGGTTCCCGGCTTTGGCACCGTCGGCTACGACATCGCGTACGGCGGCAACTTCTACGCCATCGTCGAGCTGACGTCGTTAGGTCTGCCTTTCGACCGGAGCGCCAAGGGCCAGCTGCTCGACGCCGGACTGGCGATCATGGCCGCGATCAACGAGCAGAACCGGCCCATCCATCCGGAGCGCCCCGACATCACAGGGTGTCACCACGTCTACCTGGCCGCCCCCGGCTCGACGGCGCAGCACTCGCGCCATGCGATGGCGATCCACCCCGGCTGGTTCGACCGGTCGCCGTGCGGCACCGGCACCTGCGCCCGGATGGCCCAACTGCACGCGCGCGGCGAGCTGCCGCTCGACTCGGAGTTCGTGAACGAGTCCTTCATCGGCTCGATCTTTCGTGGCCGGCTGCTGGAGACCACGACGGTCGCAGGGCTGCCGGCCGTGCAGCCTCAGGTCACCGGACGGGCATGGGTGACCGGCACCGCGCAGTACATGCTCGCCCCCGACGACCCGTTCCCCGCCGGCTTCCTGCTGTGACCCGGACGTGACCACTCGGACGGCTGATGTCGTGGTGGTGGGCGCGGGTGCGGTGGGTGCCGCGTGCGCGTACTTCCTGGCCCGGACGGGTTTGGCCGTACACATGGTGGAGCGGGGTGCCATCGCGAGCGGCACGAGCAGCGCCGGCGAGGGGAACGTGCTCGTCTCGGACAAGGAGGCCGGTCCGGAGCTCGACCTCGCGCTGTACTCCCGCTCCGTATGGCAC
>JBKPNA010000098.1:0-7181 GCA_046765695.1 Actinomycetota bacterium
GTGTGGCATCCCACGCCGTACGGACATGCTCCGCGATGGGCGCGACGTGGATGACCCCCGCGTTGTTGACCAGGACGTCGACCGGCGAGATGTCCCCGACGAGCGCCTGCCATGCGGTCGGATCCGTCACGTCAAGACCCCGATAGCTCACATCCAGGCCGTCGCCCTGCAACCGTTCGGCGAGAGCACCGCCCTCGTCATGCAGGACGTCGCAGGCGAACACCGTCGCCCCCTCGCGCGCCAGCCGCTCCGCGTGGGCGGCCCCCTGGCCGCGCGCGCCGCCGGTGATCAGAACGGTCTTGCCGGCCAGCCGGCCGGCTGCTCCCGACGTAGTCACGGTTGTCCTTCGGGTCGGCGAAGTCGTGGCAGGGTGGGTCCATGCCGGAGCGGCAGCCTAGCGTGCAGCAGCTGGCCTACTTCCTTGCCTCGGTTCAGCACGGCTCGTTCGCCGCCGCAGCGCAGAGTCTCTACATCGCGCAGCCCAGTCTGTCGGACCAGATCCGCCGGCTCGAGTCGGTGCTGGGGGTGCGGCTCTTCACCCGGACGAACCGACGGCTGCAGCTCACCGACGCCGGCCGGATGGTCGTCCCGTGGGCGCACCGAGTGCTGGTCGACCTCGACGAGCTGACGAGCGCCGTACGCGACATCCGTGAGCTCGCGGGCGGCACGGTCACGTTCGGGACGTTCAGCAGCGCCCACCTCTACCTGCTGCCCGAGCTGACTGCCGACTCCACGCGCGGCACCCCGACGTCCAGATCCGGGTACAGGGCCTCAACTCCTCTGAAGTTGCCCGTGCGGTACGGGGAGGGAGCCTGGAGGCCGGACTCGTCCAGCTCCCGATCGACGACCAGGGCCTGGAGGTGAGTGCCCCGGTGCTGACCGACACAGTGGTCTACGTGAGCGCCAACCCGGCCCGGGCCACCACCCCCGTCACGGTTGAGCAGCTCTGCCAAGCCCCGTTGATCTTGTCGGAGGCGCGCTGGGCCCGCGACGACCCGCTGCGCCGCAGCCTGACCGAGCGGGCGCAGCGCGCGGGCGTCACCCTGGATCCAGCCTTCGAGGTCGAGTTCCAAACTGCGGCCGTCGAGATGGCCGCGCAAGGTGTCGGGGACGCGCTGGTGTCGTACCTCGTCACACAGTGGCCCGGCTATCCCGCCGGTCTGCACTGGGCTCCGCTTGACCCAGTTCTCGAGGAGCATTTCGCGTTCGTCACCCGTCGTGCTGGTGCGCTGTCCCCGGCGACGCGGGCGTTCATGGCGTTGGCGGAGCAGCACATCCGAGCACTGCAGGACCTGGCCGACGCTGGGCGCCGGATCAAGGCTGCTCCTTGAGCTGACCTGTCAAAACAAGCCTTTACCACCGATCGATTGCCAGACACCCTGGACACATGTCCTGGGGAGAACTGTCCGGCGCCGTCGTCACCGGCGCGGGAAGTGGCATGGGCCTGGCCACCGCCCGGCTCTTCCTCGCGCACGGCTGGACCGTGGTCGCCATCGACCGGGACGAGGCAGCGCTCGACGCCGCGGCAGCCGACCTGGCCTGCGACCGCCTGCAGACACTGCCAGTCGACGTCACCGACCGGCCAGGGCTGGAGACCGCGCTCGGTCAGGTTCCGGACGACGTCCCGCTGCGCGCCGTGGCCAACGCGGCCGGCATCTATCCGCCGACCACGCTCGCGGACTTCACCGAGGCCACGTACCGGCGCATCTTCGACGTGAATGTGCTCGGCACGCTCAATGTCTGCGCCGTCACCACACCCCGGCTCAGGGCGGCGGGCGGCGGCGCCATCGTTAACTTCGCGTCGGTCGACGCTCTCGCAGTCTCGCCGGGCCAGCTCGTGTACAGCGCTTCCAAGGCCGCCGTCATGTCGATCACGCGTTCCCTGGCGGTGGAACTCGCGCCGGACGGCATCACTGTGAACGGCGTGGCTCCCGGCTGGGTCGACACTCCCGGCAACGCCGTCACCGGACGGATGGCCGAGGTCGCCTCGTCCATCCCGCTCGGCCGGGTCGCCCAGCCCGACGAGATCGCCCATTGGGTGTTCCAGCTCGTCCAGGGCCCGTACGTCACCGGTGAGACGCTGGTGATCAGCGGCGGGAGCCTGATCCGATGATCACGACCACTTATAGCCGTACGGAGGGACGATGACCCGCTACTGCGTGATCGGTGCCGGCGCAGCCGGCCTGGCCGCCGTCAAGACGCTGGCCGAGTCGGGCCGTGAGGTCGACTGCTTCGAGCAGACGGACCGGGTGGGCGGCCACTGGAACACCGACTACGACGCGCTGCACCTGATCACCTCGCGCGACGTCACCGGATACGAGGGCTTCCCGATGCCCGCGGACTACCCGCTGTTTCCCTCCCGCGACCAGGTGCTGGCCTACCTCAACGCGTACGCCGACCACTTCGCGCTGCGGCGGCACATCCGTTTTCTGACCAGCGTTGCGTCGGTCGTCCCGGTGGACACGACGGGGTCGGTCGGGTCGGCCGGCTGGCTCGTCACGACCACCGAGGGCCGGGCGCAGCACTATGACGGCGTGTTCGTCGCCAACGGGCACCTGCACGACCAGCGCATTCCGCATGTACCTGGCGTGTTCACCGGCAAGCAGATCCACTCCGGCTCGTATCGCAACACCGGTGACATCGACGGCGATCGCGTCCTTGTGGTCGGGTCCGGCAACTCCGGCTGCGACATCGCCGTGGACGCCGCGCAGAGCCGGCTCACGACATCGATCTGTGTGCGGCGCGGGCACTTCTTCCAGCCCAAGACGTTCTTCGGCGTCCCCCGTGCAGAGCTGGGATTCCTGCGCGAGTTCACCTTCGAGGAGCAGGACCTGCTCACCCGGTTGTTGATCCGGGTGTCCAAGGGCACCTGGGAGAACTATCCCGGCCTGCCCGAGCCGCCGTTCCGGACGCTCGCCGAGGGTGCGCCGGTGGTCAACGACCTACTGCTGTACTGGATCCAGCACGGCCGGATCGGCGTCGTCCCGGGACTGGGTCACTTCGAGGGCCGGACCGTGCACTTCGTCGACGGTACGAGCGGCGAGTTCGACACGATCATCTGGGCGACCGGCTTCCACCCCACCGTGCCGTTCCTCGATCCGGCGCTGGTGCGGACGCGAGGCGGGGTCCCGCTGCGGACCGCCGGCGGAGTTGTCCCGGCCGGATTGGATCGGCTCTATTTGATCGGCATGGCCGCGCCACGGGGACCGCAGATCATGCTCTATCCCATCCAGTCCCGCCTTGCGTTGGCGATGGTCCAGCTCTGGGAGGACGGTTGGGACACCTCCCTCGCCGCCGCGTTCGAGGCCGAGCAGGCGCTGGACGACCGGATCGACATGATCCGCCCGGACTGGGAGGCGCAGATGAGCCACGCCCGGGAACTCCTGCTCGCCTGGACCGGACGCGCGCGGGCGGGGAAAGGCGCTCTGGTTTGAGGCTTCGCGGCAGGGGCGTCGGTTCTCACGCCAGCCCGTGTGCACTGATCCAGGTTTCGGGGCTGTCAAACCTGGATCTGTGAACCACCGGCCGGGACGAGCTGGCAGGTGACCCGGGCGGTGCAGATCCGCCGGTCCGCGTCGTCGAGGAGGACGACCTCGTAGCTGACGACCGTCCGGCCCAGCTGGAGGGCGGTTGCGGTGCCGGTGACCCAGCCGGACATTGCCGGACGGTGATGGGTGGCGTTGAGATCGACCCCGACGCCGATCCGATCCGGAGCGCCGTGCGCGTACGAACCCAGCGAGGCGAGCGTCTCGGCCAGAACGCAGGACGCGCCGCCGTGCCACAGACCGAAGGGCTGGGTGTTGCCCTCGACGGGCATCCGGCCGACCACGCGCTCAGCGCTGAGCTCGAGCAGCTCCAGCCCCATCTTGGTGTCCAGAGCGCTGTACAGCCGAGCGTCATCGACAGGGAGCGTCACCTCAGAACCGTATCCAAGGTGTCAGTCCCCGGGTCTAGAGTCGGCCTGTGCCGACCGCAACCGAGAAGAAGCTGATGCTGATCGACGGGCACTCGATCGCCTACCGCGCGTTTTTCGCGTTGCCGGTGGAGAACTTCTCGACGGTGACCGGGCAGCACACCAACGGCGTCTTCGGTTTCACCTCGATGCTGATCAACGTGCTGCGCGATGAGGCGCCGACCCACCTCGTCGTGGCGTTCGACGTGTCGCGGCGGACGTTCCGGTCGGAGATCTACCCGGAGTACAAGGCGAACCGTTCGACCACCCCCGACGAGTTCCGCGGCCAGCTGGATCTGGTCAAGGAGGTGCTGAAGGCCCTCAACATCCCCTACATCGAGAAGGAGGGCTACGAGGCCGACGACATCATCGGCACCCTGGCGACCCGGGCCGAGGCGCAAGGGTACGAGGTGGTGATCTGCACCGGGGACCGCGACGCGTTCCAGCTGGTGACCGACAACGTCACCGTTCTCTATCCACGCAAAGGGGTCTCCGACCTTGGCCGGATGACCCCGAAGGCGGTCCAGGAGAAGTACTTCGCCACGCCCGCTCGCTATCCCGAGCTCGCCGCGCTGGTCGGGGAGTCCAGCGACAACCTGCCCGGGGTGCCGGGGGTCGGGCCGAAGACGGCAGCCAAGTGGTTGGAGACCTACGACGGCCTGGAGAACCTGGCGGCGCATGCCGGGGAGCTGAAGGGCAAGGCCGCGGAGGCGTTCCAAGAGCGGGTGGAGGACGTTCTCCGCAACCGCAAGGTCAACTCACTAGTCCTCGACCTCGACCTGCCGATGGGTCCGGATGATCTGGTGCGCCAGCCGTGGAACCGGGAGGCGACGCACCAGTTGTTCGACGGGTTGGAGTTCCGGGTGCTGCGGGACCGGCTGCTGGAGGCGCTGCCCAACGAGGCGGAGATCGTGCCGGAGGGCGGTTTCGACCTGAGTACTGCGACCCTGGAGCCCGATGAGCTGGCCGGCTGGCTGGCGGAGCATGCAACAGGGGAGCGCACCGGGGTCGACGTGATCGGCCGGTGGGGCTCCGGAACCGGTGACCTGAGCGCACTGTCCTTGGCGGCGGCCGACGGCGCGGCGGCGTACGTCGACGTGGTGGATCTCGGCCCGGAGGACGAGAACGCCCTTGCAACCTGGCTGGCCGACCCCTCCCGCTACAAGGCGATGCACGACGCCAAGGGCCCGTTGCTGGCCATCTGGGCGCGTGGCTGGGACCTGGCCGGACTCACCTCCGACACCCAACTTGCGGCATACCTCACTCGCCCCGACCAGCGCACCTTCGATCTGGCCGACCTCACCATCCGGTACCTGAAGCGCGAGCTCAAGGTGCAGGGTGCGGCGGAGCTGACTGACTCCGACCAGCTCTCGCTGGACTTCGGCGACGACGACTCCGGCGCCAAGGTGGCGGCCGAGGCGTCGATGGTCCGCGCGCGTGCCGCGATCGATCTGGCCGACGCACTCGATACGGAGATCGAGGAGCGCCACGAGACCAGCCTGCTCTACGGGGTCGAGCTGCCCTTGCTGCGGACGCTGGCCCGAATGGAGCAGACCGGCGTCGCCGTCGACGTCGAGCATCTGGAGGCGCTCGAGTCGGACTTCGGCGCCACGGTGAACCAGGCCGCCGCCGAGGCGTACGCGGTGCTGGGCAAGCAGATCAACCTGGGCTCTCCCAAGCAGCTCCAGGTCGTGCTGTTCGAGGAGCTCGGGATGCCCAAGACCCGGCGGACCCGGACGGGCTACACCACCGACGCCGACGCGCTGCAGTCGCTCTACGCCAAGACCGAGCATCCGTTCCTGGCCCACCTGCTGGTGCACCGGGACGCAATCCGGCTGAAGCAGACCGTTGAGGGGCTGCTCAAGTCGGTCGCCGACGACGGCCGCATCCATACCACCTATGCGCAGACCATCGCCGCCACCGGCCGGCTCTCCAGCACCGACCCGAATTTGCAGAACATCCCGATCCGCACCGAGGAGGGCCGCCGGATCCGGCAGGCGTTCATCGTCGGCAAGGGGTACGACGGCCTGATGTCGGCCGACTACTCCCAGATCGAGATGCGGATCATGGCGCATGTCAGCGAAGACGCGGACCTGATCGCGGCGTTCAAGTCGGGAATGGACTTCCACACCGTCACCGCCTCCCGGGTCTTCGGCGTGGAGCCGACCGAGGTGAGCCCCGCCGAGCGGGCCAAGATCAAGGCGATGAACTACGGCCTGGCGTACGGGCTGAGCGCCTTCGGGTTGAGCCAGCAGCTGGGCATCGACACCTCTGAGGCCAAGGCGCTGATGGATGAGTACTTCGAGCGGTTCGGCGGAGTGCGGGACTACCTGAGGTCCCTGGTCGTCGACGCCCGACGCACTGAGTACACCGAGACGATCCTCGGTCGGCGCCGTTACCTGCCTGACCTGATGAGCGACAACCGGCAGCGCCGTGAGATGGCGGAGCGGATGGCCTTGAACGCGCCGATCCAGGGCTCGGCCGCCGACATCATCAAGGTGGCCATGCTGGACGTCGAGAAGGCGCTGGACGATGCCGGCATGCGCAGCCGGATGCTGCTGCAGGTGCACGACGAGCTCGTGTTCGAGATCGGGCCGGGGGAGCAGGATGCGCTGACCGACCTGGTCCGGGACAAGATGGGCCACGCGGTTGAACTGACCGTGCCGCTCGATGTGTCGGTCGGAGTGGGTCGGTCCTGGCACGACGCCGCACATTGAGCATCATGGCATCAAGAGCTGTGATGCTATGATGCATTGGTGAGAACGACGATTACGCTGGACCCGGAGACGGAAGCCCTCGTGAAGAAGGCCATGAGGGAGCGCAACCTTTCGTTCAAGCAGGTAGTCAACGATGCGATTCGGAACGGTTTGACGCCGCGGCGGCGTCCAACCATTGACCTGCCGACGCACAACTACGGACCTCCTTTGGTCAACCTCGACAAAGCGACCCAGCTTGCCGGCGAACTGGAGAACGAGGAGATTCTGCGGAAGATGTCGATGGGCAAGTGAACCTGGTCGACGCGAACGTACTGCTGTACGCCGACAACGAGGTCGCGCCGCATCACCAGGAGTCCCGGTCCTGGCTGATTGCGGCCTTGTCGGGAGTGGAGTCGGTGCTTGTTCCTTGGCTTAGCGTGGTGGCCTATCTGCGGATCAGCACGCTGGCACAGGTCCACCATCACCCGCAGTCGGCTGAAGGCGCTGTGCGATTCATTCGCGCTGTCCTGGAC
>JBKPNA010000099.1:0-7349 GCA_046765695.1 Actinomycetota bacterium
GGTCGACGCCGACCGCCGCGCTGGTGGGCCCTGCGGCGCTCACCGAGATGCGACCCGGCGTGTACGCCTTCAATGACGCCCAGCAGATCGAACTCGGCGCCGCCGGCTGGGATTCCGTCGCGCTGACCGCGGCTGCCACGGTGGTCAGCCGCAGGGGCCCCAACGTCGTGCTGGACGCCGGCAGCAAGGTGCTGGGAGCCGACCGGCCCGGCTGGGCCACCGGGTACGGTCGGCTGCTGGATCACCCCGACACGCGGGTGATCGCCCTGTCGGAACACCACGCGACGGTCGCCTTTCCCGAGGATGCGCCGCCGCCAGACCTGGGGTCAGTCGTGCGGGTCGTGCCCAACCATGTGTGCACGGCGGTCAACCTCGCCGATCTGCTCGTGGTGACTGCCGGAGGAGCCGTGGTGGACCAGTGGCTGGTCGCCGCCCGCGGCCGGAACACCTGAGGCGCATGAGCCTTCGGGCAAGTGGGCCACAGAAAGTGTGGTTGAGATAACGAAAGTTGGTTCTCAAGTACTGCAGCGGTCGACGTCGAGCGGCTGTCCGGCGGCGGCGAAAAGCTCGGCCGCCTCGTGCAGCAGCCGGTCAGCCGCCTCTGCGTCGCCCTCAGCACGGTGCAGGTGCGCTCGGGCCTCGGCAATGGCCGCCTGCCACGCGGTGCCCTGCCACAGCACGGCCGACGTTTCCGCGAGGGCCAGATGTGACCGCGCCCCGTCGAGATCCCCGACGTCGGCGCAGGCCACTGCGGCCGGCACGGCCAGCATGATCGAGCAGAACGGGCAGACGTCCTCGGTGCCGAGCGCAGCCATCGCCTGGTCCACCACGGCGCGGGCGCTGTGCAGGTCGGGGGCGGCCCGGATCATGGTTCCGTAGACCCGGTGCAGGATGTGCAGGGCGATCGCCGACCAGCGGGCAAGTGGCAGCGCGCGCTGCAGCAACCGGGTGGACTCGGCCCGGTCACCTTGAGCGAGGCGTACCTCGGCGAGCCGCTGCAGGCTGTGGGCCTCGCCTGCCGTGGAGCCGATGTCGTGATGCAGCTCCGCTGCCTCCATCAGTTCTGACTCGGCGAGGGCCAGATCGCCGGAGAGCAGTGCCGCCTCTCCCCGGAGTGCCGTGGCGAAGGCGACGGCTCGCAGCACACCGGACCGGCGGGCCGACTCGCGGAGCGTGTCGGCGAGGGCCAGCACCTCGTCGTACGGTGTCGGGCCGTACAACACGTACTCCGCCACGCACAGGTGGCTGTCGAACATGGACCGGGCCAGGTCCGGCCGGTCCGCGCCAGCCCGCAGCTCGGCGGCGAGCCGGGCGAACCACTCGCCGCGCAGGTGAGCGATCAGGCCCTGGAGGGTGATCAGGTCATACATCTGCCAGTCGCTGATGTCGGTCGCCCCGAGCCGATGGCGGGCCTCCTCCGCGGCGGCTTCGGCGGCCGGCAGGTCGCCGCTGAAGTACGCCAGGTTTCCTCGCGCGAGCAGCAGCGCCGCGTCGTCGGTCGAGCCATCCGGCTCCAGCCCGTCCAGGGCCTCTGCCGCGGTCGGGTAGTCGCCGGCGAAGAGGGCCGCCCGTGCCAGCCGGGGCAGCAGCCGCCGGCGCTCACGAGGATCCGCCGCGGCGGCCAGCGCTTCCCGGTAGGCGCGTATCGCTCCCGCGTCACCCGTGGCCACCAGCATGTCGGCCCGCAGGGCGAGCAGCTGTCCGCGTTCGGGCTCGCCCACGTCCTGGCGTACCGAGTCGATCAGCGCGAGCGCGTCGCGGTACGCCCCGATGGCGGCCTCGGTACGCGCGGCCTGCAGCAGGAACGGTGCGGCGGCGGTGACGTCACCGGCCTGCAGCAGCTGGTGGCCGATCCGAGCGGGAGAAGCACCTAGACCACGCAGCGCCTCTGCGGCGCGCCGGTGCAACGGCTGGAGCCGGTGCGGCGGCAGCCCCTCCAGCAGAGCCTCCCGGACCAGCGAGTGGTGGAAGCGATACCCCGCGCCCGTGCGCTCGATCGCACCCTCGGCCAGGGCGTCGTCCAGCAGCTCGTACGCTCGCGGCTCCTCGACGCCGGACATCGCGACGTATTCATCGGTGTCGAAGCTGGCACCGAGCACCGCCACGCGGGTCAGCGCGGCGGTCGCCTCCGCGCGCAGACCTCGCAGCACCAGCGCGCCCATCGGGCCGGCCCGGTCATCGGCACTGGCTGCCGTACGTGCCAGCTCGACCGCCGCGAAGGGGTTGCCGCCGGCAAGCTTCACCACGCGTTCCAGCAGCACCGGGTCCTCACCGACCGTGCGGCTCGCCAACCGCCGGATGCCCTGATCGGCCAAGGGTGGCAGGTCCAGCGGTACCGAGGAGCCACGGCCGATGAGGCTCCGCCGCATCGCATCCATGGCCGGTCGCAGCGGCCATGGGCGGTGTCCGATGGCGATCAGGATGCGCTCACCGACCGCAACCCGGGACAGGTAGTGCAGCAGCCGCAGACTGGCCTCGTCGGCGTCGTGGGCGTCGTCGAGAAGCAGCACGGCGCCGCCGCCGGAGGAAGCGAGCCGCAGCAGCTCGGCGGCGCTCAGGAACAGCCGCTGGTGCCGGCTCTCGCCGGCCCATTCCGGTGACGTGCCGCGCAGCGCGCCCTCGATCTCGACGCGGTAGTCATCGGCCAGGCCGTCGAGCAGGGCCGGATGCCTGTGGCCCAGATCCGCGAGCGCCTCCAGCACGGGCGCGTACGGCCAGGCACCCTCGATCGCTGCGGCAGTGCCGAGCCCCACCCGCATTCCGAGTTCTTCGGCACGCCGGTCGAGCCAGCGCAACACGCTCGTCTTGCCGATTCCGGCCGGTCCCGAGACGAACAGCGTTCGTCCGCGGCCGGCGGCTGCCGTGGCGAGCAGCCGGTCGATCCGGGCCAGTTCGGCATCGCGGCCCACGGGAGGTCGTCGCGCCAGCCGCCTGACAGGCGATTCTGCGGTGTCGGCACCGAGCAGCTCCGTGCGCAACGCTGCGACCGCCGGTCCGGGTGTCACACCGAGCTCTCCGCGGAGCGCTCGCTCCAGGCGCTCGAGCTGCCGCAGCCCCCCGCGCCGGTCGCCGCCGGCAGCGAGCTGGCGGGCAAGAGCAACGCTTGCCTCCTCGTCGGCCGGGTCGGCGCGGACGAGCTCCTCCCACCGTCCGGCCCGGCGCAGCAGTTGTGCACGCAGCCGGTACAGCCGCTCGCGTGGGCTGTCGAGCCACGGCTCGTACGGATCGCCGGGCAGTAGCTCCCCATGCCACAGCTCCATTGCCGCGGCTGCCGCGGTGGACCTCTTGGCGCCGTCAGCGGGGGCGGCAAGCGCTTGCCGAGCGGATTGCTCGAACGCCTCGGCGTCCACCACGACCTCGGCGTCGGGGAACAGCGCCACGGTCTCCCCGCTCAGCACCAGAGCACGCTGGTCGCCGAGAGCCCGCCGGGCGTAGTGCGCGGCTTTGTGGAGACGAGGGGCGACCTCGTCGACGGAAGCGTCCGGCCACAGCGCGTCGAGAACCTGCTCGCGGTGCAGCGTACGGCGGGGCGTCAGGGCGAGAAGTTTCACCAGCCCGGCCGCCTGTCGCCGGCGCCACTCAGCGCCGGGAACGGGGCGGCCGGCGACTTTCACGGCGAAGCCGCCCATCAGCTCGATCTCGACGCGCATGGCTCCTCCGAGGCGAATCTAGCGCTGAGGCTCAGGCCGGTTAGGCGGTGCGCGCCGCAACCCGATCAAGGCCGGCCAGTGCGTCGACCTCATCCGCCATGACGGAGGACAACCCGAGCAGCAACCGGCGCACCTCGGTGAGATCCCACTCGTGAGAGGCGAGGCGGTCGACGATCGGATCCATCGCGAATGCCACCCGGTCGCGCTGCGACGAATAGCCCGCCAGCGCCACGGCAGTGGCTCGTTCCGAGACCGACCCGGCGACCACGGCTGCGGCCAGCGACTCCGCGTCGCGCAACGCGTCGGTAATGCCGTGGGTGGACAGCGGGTCCTTCCACCACCCGGCGTCCCCGACCAGCGCCCAACCCGGCCCGTATGCTGCGCGGAGTCGCGCCGGCAGCCCGCGGAAGATCCGCACCGAACCTACGGGGGGTCCCGCGGCAAGCTCGGCAAGGCCGCAGTTGACCTGCTGCAGCAGCGACCGCTGTACGGCCGCCCGGCCGGCGCGGCGGGCAGCGGCGGCCAGCACGGCGGGCGGGCCTGCGGCGAAGACGCACGCCAGGCCGCCGTTGGTCGGGATCACCCCTGCCGAGAGGGCGTCGCCGTAATACCAGTGATAGCCGTCCAGATCGGCAGCCGGCCAGTATCCATAGGCGTACGCCGCGGCATACCTGCCTGCGACGAGCGTCGGCGCCGCGGCCCGAGCGGCCACCACGGAGTTGCGGCCGTCGGCACCCACGACAAGGCCGGCCCGTTCGGTCCAGACGTCACCGCCACGGTCCCGCAGCACCACGCCGGTGACGCGCCGGCCGTGGCAGACCAGGCCGGTCATCGTCACTCCGAAGTGGAACCGGGCTCCGGCCTCCTCTGCCGCATCGACCAGCAGGGAGTCGAGCACCGTACGCCGCGGCGCGTACAGAGCGTCGACACCGCCGTACGGTTTCAGGCTGATCGGCATGGACTCGCTGCCGTAGTGGAAGGTGACCCGGCGCACCGGCGGCGTCCCGGTCGCGACGACGCGGTCCAGCACACCCCAGCGCCGCAGCAGCAGCACGCCGCCACGCATCAAGGCATGGGTGGACAGCGTGTCCGATTCGCGGCGGGCGCGGTCCAGGACCAGCACGCGCAGTCCCGCCCGGGCGAGGAGCAGTGCGGTGGAGGCCCCGGCGACCCGTGCACCCACCACAATGACATCCCAGCCCGCAGCGCGGCTCCGGAGCGACATCACGGCGTGCGGACGTCGATCTCGATATCCGTGCCGTTGCGCAGCACGTCGTAGACGGCGGAGCGCCGGCGGGACTGCTCCACGAGCCGGGCGAGCTCCTCGGGCGTCGCGTCTCCCTCGATCTCGAAGTGCACGCGGATCTGCCGGTACCCGTTGCGCACCTGGTCGGACAGGCCGAGGATGCCGAGCAGGTCGATGTCGCCCGTCACGGTCGAGGAGACGCGCCGCAACGTGATGCCCCGGGCGGCGGCGATGTTCGCCAGGCCGGAGGTCAGGCACGCAGCGATGGCGTGCAGCAGGAACTCCACCGGGGTCGGGCCATGACCCGTTCCGACTAGAACTGCCGGGTGGTCGGCGTCGTAGCCGAACGGCGCCGTACGCGACGTGTCCTCCTGTCCTGCGCCGTAGAAGCCGTGGATGGTGGAACGGTTGTGGGTTCCGCTGATCCATTCGTTGGTCGCCCGGAACTGGAACTGCGCGAGCTGTGGCGCGCCCTTCACCGCGTCGAGAGTGGCAAAGAGCGTCGGCACGTCGACGCCGTTGCGCGGCGGCCGGGAAACGGTGGTTGTGGTCATGGGAGGCATCCCTTCAGTCGGTGGTTGAGAACGCGACCGACGCTAGGGATGCGACCTTCCCCGGACCTTCCCCCGACGCCGTGAACCGTGCCGGCGCCTGATGCGTTCACTGTAGAGACACGCCCTCGATCGGGCGTTGTCGTCATGGGGTCGCCCCGACAAGGAAACGCATAGGATTGGCCGCGCATAACGGGGCACAGCGGACCGGAAGGATACACGTGACGGAGACGGCCAAGACCGGGGGAGTTCACAGCCGGGTGCTGGTTGTCGATGACGATGCCGCATTGGCCGAGATGCTGTCGATCGTGCTGCGCAACGAGGGCTTCGAGCCGGTCTGGTGCGCTCACGGCGACAAGGCGCTCGCCGCTTTCAAGGACGCCAAGCCCGACCTCGTGCTGCTCGACCTGATGCTGCCCGGACGCGACGGTGTCGACGTGTGTCGCGACATTCGCGCCGAATCCGGAGTGCCGATCGTGATGCTGACCGCGAAGACCGACACCATCGACGTGGTCGAGGGCCTGGAAGCGGGGGCCGACGACTACATCGCCAAGCCGTTCAAGGCCAAGGAGCTGGTGGCCCGGATCAAGACCCGGCTGCGGCGGTCACCGGCCGCCGAGGAGGCCGATGTCGAGACGCTGCGGATCGGCGACCTGTCGATCAGTGTGGACGGCCACTCGGTGAAGCGGGACGGCCAGCCGATCCAGCTGACCCCGCTGGAGTTCGACCTGCTGCTGGCGCTGGCCCGGCGGCCGTGGCAGGTGTTCAGCCGCGAGGTGCTGCTGGAGCAGGTGTGGGGATATCGGCACGCCGCCGACACCCGACTGGTCAATGTCCATGTGCAGCGGCTCCGGTCCAAGATCGAGCGAGATCCCGAGCACCCGGAGATCGTGGTCACCGTACGCGGCATCGGCTATAAGGCCGGCGAGCCGCAACAGGTCTGAGTCGGCAGGGCGCCCACCGCATGGTCAAGCCCGGCTGGTTGAAGTTCCCGCTCCTGTGGTGGTGGCGGTCGCTGCCGCTGCGAGTCGTGCTGACCGTGTTCCTGGCGTCGGTGTTCGTGCTGGTCCTGGGTGGGTTCCTGCTGATGCAGCAGGCCACCGCCGGCGTCATCGAGGGCAGGACCGATACGGCGAAGAACGAGGCACGGCTGGCGGTCGACTCGGCGCAGCAGCAGCTCAATGCCGCCGACCAGACTGCCGGCGTGGACGCCGACAAGCTGCTGCTCGACCTGGCGTACGGGTTTGCCAACCGGGGCGGAGGTACCGAGCAGTACGAGGTCATCCTGCGGGCCCGCGGCCAGACGATCACCGCCGGCTCGGTCGCGGTGAGCAGCATCCCGCCCGACCTCGCCAAGCAGGTAGAGGAGAGCAACGACCTGCTGATCACCCCCACTCGGGTTGACTACAGCGACGGGCGGTCCTGGGTCCCCGGGCTGGTCGCGGGTTCGACGCTCACCCTGCCGGGTGCTCCGGACCGGTACCAGATCTATCTGGTGTTCTCCCTCGCCCAGGAGGTCGCCACGCTGGGCGTGCTCCGTTACGCGGTCGTCTCCACCGGCGTCATCCTGGTCATCCTGCTGACCTTCATCGCCGCCCTGGTCAGCCGCCAGGTGGTGACGCCGGTACGGGCGGCCCGGCGGACCGCCGAGAGCATCGCCTCGGGCAACCTCGGTGATCGGATGCCGGTCCGAGGTCAGGATGACCTGGCCCGGCTCGCCGCCTCGATGAACTACATGGCATCGGAGCTGGAGAAGCAGATCACCACCTTGGAGCAGCTCTCGGCGGTTCAGCAGCGCTTCGTCTCCGACGTCTCACACGAGCTCCGCACTCCGCTCACCACCGTACGGATGGCGGCCGAGGTGCTCTACGAGGCGCGGGAGGACTTCGACCCGGTCTCCGC
>JBKPNA010000100.1:0-5184 GCA_046765695.1 Actinomycetota bacterium
GCACGTCGGTGTGGCTGAAGTCGTCCCCCTTGAACAACAGCGCTTCGTTCCGATCGATGGCCAAGGCATAGGCGAAGCAGTCGCCGAAGTTGAGCCTTGCGGGGTGACCCGAACCGCGGCCGAAGTCCCGGTAGGCGGCCCGGGCAAGGACGGCGTGCTGGGCTGTCACGGGCGCGAGTTCGATCTCCATGACAGCCATGGTCCGATCGAACTCACGAGCCAACAACGGAGACGGGTTCCGGTCGACCACGATGGCAGACTCCAGAAACGTCGCCGTCGACATGCTGCAGTGATCAGCCTCAGCCATGGCGCGTCGATAGTCAGGATGATTTCTCTCCTGGAGCAGGACTGCCAGCATGGCTGACGAGTCGATGATCAACGCGGCAGTCCGGTTTCTTCGTCGTAGAGCTCGGCGTCCCAATCTGTGGCCAGCCACTCGGGATCGGCGGCCGCACGAGCGCGGTCGGCAATCTCTTCGAGTAGCCGGTATCGTCGCTCCGCCTCGTTCTCCCGTGTGAGCTCCTCCAGCCGGCGCCGTACCGCGTCCTCAACGGCGGAGGTCTGGCTCTGACCCGTGAGCTCGGCCAGCTGGCGAACCAGCCGGTGGGTCTCCTCGTTCTTGATGTTGAGACTCATGGTGCCATTCTACCTCAGTCGTCTGCCATTGGTAGAACGGGTGGGTCGTCCAGAAGTAGCTCGGCGGCCAAGTCGCCCTGCCGGTCGACCCGGTCCAGCACGTCCTCGGGACTGAACCGCAAGTCGTTAGGCCCGCGTACGGCGCCCAGCTCGTCCCAGGTGACCGGCGTCGCGACGGCCGGGATGTCGCGGCCGCGCATCGAGTACGGGGCGATGGTGTTGCGTGCCGCGAGGTTCTGGTTGTAGTCGACATAGATGCGTCCTGCCCGCTGGGCCACCGACATGGCCGCGATGAAGAAGTCCGGATAGGCCTTCGCCAGCGTGCTGTTCAGCCTCTTCACGTACGCCCAGGCGTCCCTGCTCCGGCACGGCGACAGTGCCGCGTACAGCTGGATGCCCTTGCTCCCCGACGTCTGCGGGACTGGGACCAGGCCGTCGTTGAACATCCGCTCGGCCACGATCAGTGCCGCTTTGGCCGTGTCGACGATGGTCATGCCGGCCCCCGGGTCGAGATCGACCACCACCCGGTTGGCCAGCGGCTCGCCGGGACGGGGCTCGGTGTGCGACAAGTGGACGACCCCGTCCTGTGGAGTTGCGCTGGCGACCGTCCACTGCGGCACGTGCAGCTCGAGCGCGGCCAGATTGGCCAGCCAGACCACCGCGGGCGCATCGTCGGCGATCACGTAGTCGATCCGCTCCTCGCCGGTATCGACCACAATCCGGCGGACCCAGTCCGGCGTACCCATCGGCGCGTTCTTCTCGTAGAACGAGAACGCCTGCTGACCGACGCCGTCGGGGAACCGGATCCGGGTGAGGGCTCGGTCGCGGATGTACGGCAACAGCACTGGCGCGATCTCGGAGTAGTACGCGATCACCTCGGCCTTGGTGTAACCGGTCTCGGGAAACAGCACCTTGTCGAGGTTGGACAGGCTGAGCACCCGATTCCCGACCCGGGTCACCACGTCCACGCCTTCATCCCATCATCCGGAATAGTGTCTCGCGCGAGGGCGTTGCCCAGAGGATCACTGCAGACGAGGAAAGGGACCGCTGTGGCTCTGGCCCCACTGGTTGCACCGGCCGCCGAGCTGACCATCGACGAGGTACGCCGCTACAGCCGTCATCTGATCATCCCCGACGTCGGCATGGAGGGGCAGAAGCGGCTCAAGAACTCCCGAGTGCTGGTCATCGGCGCGGGCGGTCTGGGCAGCCCCGCACTGCTCTACCTGGCGGCGGCCGGGATCGGCACCCTGGGCATCGTCGAGTTCGACACCGTCGACGAGTCCAACCTGCAGCGCCAGATCATCCACGGCCAGTCCGATGTGGGCAAGTCCAAGGCGCTCTCGGCCAAGGAGTCCATCGCCGAGACGAACCCGTTCGTTCAGGTCGTCGTGCACGACGTACGCCTGGACAACGACAACGTGATGGAGATCTTCTCCCAGTACGACCTGATCATCGACGGCACCGACAACTTCGCGACCCGCTACCTGGTCAACGACGCGGCCGTACTGCTGGGCAAGCCGTACGTCTGGGGCTCGATCTACCGTTTCGACGGACAGGCGTCGGTGTTCTGGGCCGAGCACGGGCCGTGCTACCGCTGCCTCTACCCCGAGCCGCCGCCGCCCGGCATGGTGCCCAGCTGCGCCGAGGGTGGTGTGCTGGGCGTGCTCTGCGCCTCGATCGGTTCGGTCCAGGTGACGGAAGCGATCAAGCTGCTGACCGGGATCGGCGAGCCGCTGATCGGCCGGCTGCAGATCTACGACGCGCTGGAGATGAGCTGGCGGCAGCTCAAGGTGCGCAAGGACCCCACCTGCGCGATCTGCGGCGAGCACCCCACAGTCACCGAGCTGATCGACTACGACGACTTCTGCGGGGCGATCACCGATGAGGCGGCCGAGGCCGCGGCGGGGCACACCGTCGGGGTCAGGCAGTTGGAGGAGTGGTTGGCCGCGCGGGACGCCGGCATAAAGGACTTCCTGCTGGTGGACGTGCGGGAGAAGGTTGAGCGGGACATCAATCAGATCCCCGGCTCGGTGCTGATCCCCAAGGGTGATTTCCAGACCGGCGAGGCCCTCGCTCAACTGCCACAGGACAAACAGGTCGTGCTCTACTGCAAGACCGGCGTACGGTCGGCTGAGGTGCTTGCTCTGGTGCACGGGGCCGGGTTGGCCGATGCCGTGCACGTCGGCGGCGGTGTCAGCGCGTGGGTCAACCAGATCGACCCCTCACAGCCCGCGTACTGACGACATAGAGAGAACAAGACCCCCGGTGGGCAACCGGGGGTCATGTGCGTTCGCTCCGAGCTAGATCGGGTGGACCTGGTCGGCCTGGGGGCCCTTCGGCCCCTGGGTGGTCTGGAACTCAACGCGCTGTCCCTCGTCCAGGGTGCGAAACCCCGTCGACTCGATTGCGCTGTAGTGGACGAAAACGTCCGGACCGCCGCCATCCACCTGGATGAAGCCGTAGCCTTTCTCGGCATTGAACCACTTGACGGTTCCCTGCGCCATGAAACATCTCCTAGCATCTGGCATTCGGAACCGCACCTCACGGCCCCGACTGCTGTTGGACGCCAGGTTCCCCGGAACGCCCACGCAATGTTCTGGGGGCGTAGCACCAAACCACGACACAGACCACTTGCAACAGCGTTCCTAGCCTGTCACACAACGGAGGCTGATGTGAACTCAGGGCATGATGTGGATCACGGCGAGTCGCGCGCATGTCTTAACCAGGAAACAGGAATCGGGCTCGCACCAGGTCCACCCGATCGCCCCGCAACGGTGTTCCGTCGGTCCGCAGCCGGGCCAGTGCCTCCTGCTCCAGGCCGCGGGCAGGCCGGCCGTCGGCGCGGACGACCCGCCACCACGGCACCGCCGCCCCGTACCGCGCCATCACCTGCCCGACCTGCCGCGGACCACCGCGGCCGACCAGCTCGGCGAGATCGGAGTACGCGCACACCCTGCCGGGCGGGATCGACTCGACGGCCGCGAGGATCTGCTCCACGTAATCCATCCGGCCTCCTCTGTCGCAACGCTAGACCGGTGATCGCCTGGTGCGCCGGTAGGCTCCATCGAGGAGGAGGCAGCCGATGGCGCGGACGTCGCGTACGCCGTGGTACGCCGCAGCGGTCCTGCTCGGGCTGGCCGGTTTGCTCATGGGGGCCGCAGCCGCGGTCCGCTGGTTTCCCTGCCTCGGCGATGCCACGGGATCCGTCTGCACCGCTCGGCAGGGCCGGGCCTACGACTACCTGACGCCGATCGCACCGTGGCAGGCGCTGCCGGCCACCGCGATGCTCGCCGGTCTGGGCATGCTGTTCCAGGCAGCGAGCTGGCCGCTGGTCGTGCGCGGACTCCGGGAGGCCCGTCCCCGGCTTCGCGTCACCATAGCCGGCGTCATGATGAGCAAACCGCTGGTCCTCGGTGCCATGCTGCTCGCGGCGCCGGTGCTCGGCGTGCTGTCCCGTCGGGCCAGCCCGGTGCTGTTGGGTTGGCAGATCCTCTTGGATGTGGCCGCTCTGGTTGTGGTGCTTGCCGCGCCGAGCCACCTGGTACCCGATTACCAGCGGCTGCTGCTCGCCACCGTGGCGTTCTGGGTGGTTGGCTGGGTCGGTGGGGTGCTGGACGCCCTGATCTTCGGTCTGTTCACGCCCGACGCCGAGTCGGCACCAGGAACGGGCCTGCTCACGGCAGCGCTGCTGATCGGTTGCGCAGTGGGGATAGCGATGATCACCGCCCACACCCCGGAGCGGGGTTCACCAACCCGTACTGCCCGAGACTCCCTTGAAGGGACCCGTCACCGCTGAGGTGATCCATCCGCCGTAGAAGCCGCCCGGTTGCGGCTCCACGAGCTCGCCATCAACCAGGCAGCGGTCCATCGCGCCCGGATAGACCGCGACGTGTCCGCGGAGGGCGGCGTACGCGGGTTTGGGTTGGGCGTAGTACCAGGCGGCGCGGGGGGCGATCTTGTCCCCACCGACCACGTCGAGGTAGGACGCCTCGCCCTTCCACTCACAGAAGGTGTGGCCGCGGGCCGGCCGCAACGCGCCGTCGAGGAAGGCCGAGCGGGGCAGGTAGTAAGTGGGCGGGTGCGACGTCTCCAGCACCCGCAAGCTGGTGTTGGTCTCGCAGATCCCGACGCCACCGAGGACGACGACGATCTGCTCGTCGCTGGCCCGGATCACCGGCGGGCGCGGATAGTCCCACACCGACTCCTGACCTGGGGCAATGGGCTCGGGTATCGGGCGGGCCACCATGGCTCAAGGGTAGACAGCGATACTGGGCCGATGAGCACGGAGACCATCGAGGTGCGCCGAGCGGGCGCTCGTTTCCGGACTCGAACCGACGGGATCGACACCTGGCACAGCTTCTCCTTCGGTCAGCACTACGACCCCGAGAATGTTGCCCTCGGCCCGTTGCTGGCGCACAACGACGAGCGGCTGCAAACCGGATCGGGCTATCCCGACCATCCCCACCGGGACACCGAGATCGTCACCTGGGTCCTGGAGGGGTCACTGGTGCACGAGGACTCCGCCGGCAACCGTGGACTCATCGTGCC
>JBKPNA010000101.1:0-2189 GCA_046765695.1 Actinomycetota bacterium
CCTTCATGCCGGTCGCCTCGCGGTTGGTCCAGATTCCCTCCAGACCCCGCAGGCCCGGGATCGGCGGGATCACCGGATCGGCGCCGTTCGCGAGAACGACGTGATCGGCAGTGTGCTGCACACCGTTCACTTCGACCACGCCGGGTCCGGACAGTCGGCCGGTGCCGCGGATCAGGTCGATGCCGTTCTCCGCCAGCCACCGCTGCTGCCCGGCGTCGGAGTAGTTCGAGACCATGAAGTCGCGCCACGCCAGTACCCGGTCGACGTCAACGTGCGCAACCGCCGCCGCCTCGTTCGCGGCGTGGGCGGCCTCACCGGGCCGAAGCAGAGTCTTCGACGGTATGCAGGCCCAGTACGAGCACTCGCCACCCACGAGCTCGCGCTCGACCACGGCTACCCGCAGGCCGCCTGCGGCGAGTGCTCCGGCACAGTGCTCGCCGGGTGAGCCGGCGCCGACAACGATGACGTCGTAGTCGGTCATGTCGGCAGTTCTTCCCCGGATTGCTCGGCCACCATGTAGGCGGCGTACCAGTCGGGCCAGTTCTCGTCAGCCTCGCCGATCCGCTTTTCGTGCTCGCCATGGGCTGTCGCCGCACGCACCAATGCCTGCTGTAGGTCGTTCACCGACGCGTACGTCGTGGCAGCGGTGTCGATGCGGCCGGGTAGCCGGGTGGTGATCTCCTGCAGCAGCCAGCTGTTGCCGTCGGGGTCGGCAAAGGTGGCGAAGGATCCGTAGCTGGCGTGTTCGGGTGCCGGCCCGCTGGACCGGCTCGTGGTGTCGGTTTGGAATTGGGCGCCCGGCGCCGCGGGGTAGAAGACTTCACTGACCTCGGCACCGAGGCCGGCGAGTTCATCGCGAGCAGCCTGAATGTCGGAGACCACCAGGTAAAGGCCCTGCGCCGAGCCGGGCGCCGCGGAGGTGATGTTGGTGCCGAACTGGACCGAGCAGCCCGAGCCCGGTGGGGTGAACTGGACCACCCGGAAGCCGTTGTCGAAGGCGAAGTCCGCGTCCAGCCGCCACCCCAGGCTGCCGTAGAACTCCTTCGCCCGGTCCGCGTCGGAGACCGGAATCACCACCACCTCCAACTTCAAGTCCAGCTTCTTGACGCTCGCGGTTCCGATGCCGTCGTCGCGGACCTCCGTCACGCTCATAGCCGCCTCCGTGGTTTGTGATGTCACAACCGACGCTCCGGCATTGACGATTCGATCGCACCCGTAGAACTCCCCGGTAGAGCACTGGTCTCGTTGTCCCGCAAGCCGTACGATTCTTGGTTGGTACCGGCTTTCTCAGGGTCGCCCGCTCCGAGGGGTTGGCGCCTGGAGGCGGCCGATGAGAGAAGGTCGAATTCAAGGTCCGAGGCTCCTCGGACGTCTGGATGAGTGCCAAGCGCTCGACAGCCTGCTGAGCGACGCGCTAGCCGGTCGAAGCCGAGTGATGGTCCTGCGCGGCGACGCCGGCGTCGGCAAGAGCGCGCTGCTGGAGTACCTGTCCCGTCAAGTCCCCGACTGGCGCGTCGCGACCGCCTTCGGCGTGGAATCGGAGATGGAACTGGCCTACAGCGGCCTTCATCAACTTTGTGGACCGATGCTTGATCACCTTGATCGATTGCCCGGCCCGCAGGGGGAAGCGTTAGCGACGGTGTTCGGGCTACGTGCCGGACCTGCGCCGGATCGCTTCCTGGTCGGCCTCGCGTCACTGACACTGTTCGCGGAGGTCGCCGAGGAGCGGCCGCTGCTCTGCGTCGTCGATGACGCCCAGTGGTGCGACGGCGTCTCGGCGCAGATCCTCGGTTTCATCGCCCGCCGCCTCCTCGCCGAGCGGATCGCGGTCGTGTGCGCCGCACGCACGGGCACTGGCGACGATGTCCTCGACGGCCTCCCTGAGCTGACCATTTCCGGACTGGGCGACAGCGATGCCCGAGCGCTGCTGCTGGAAAACATTCCCGGCCCGATCGATGCGGCCATCTGCGACCAGATCCTGACCGAGAGCCATGGCAATCCGCTCGCGTTGCTGGAGTTACCGCGCACCTGGAACGTCGCAAGACTCGCCGGAGGGTTCGGGCTGCCCGACACCCATCCCGTGGTCAGCAAGATCGAACAAAGCTACCTGCGGCGTCTCCGGGCACTCCCTGCCGATACCCAGCTTCTCGTCCTTGCCGCAGCCGCAGAGCCGCTGGGTGACCCGATAC
>JBKPNA010000102.1:0-3680 GCA_046765695.1 Actinomycetota bacterium
ACCGTGCAGCGGCGGGTGAGCGAGGTCTGGTCGGAATCCTATCAGCTGTCGAATCTCTCGACGGCACCGGTCGACATCGGGTGCTTTGCCATCGGCACACCCTGGCGCGATCTGTACGGGTCAGCCGCGGACAGCCTGCAGCGGGCGGTGCATGCCCACGTCTGGACCGGGGGTGCCGATGCCTGGGTCTGGGCCGTGCCGATGGACGGCAGCGGGCCGGGGCTGGGCCTCATCCTGACTGACGGGGAGCTGTGGGCCTACTCCGTCGAGTCGCGGGACCAGTTCACCAGCAGCAACCTGCGCGGTCACCTCTATCTGCACCTGACCGACCGGGCGCGGTCCCCGCACGCCATGGGCGGGCAACCGACGGTGCTGCTGGCGCCCGGCACGACGTACCGGCTGGCGTGGCGGATGGACTGGTACGACTCCCTGGCGGACTTCCGCGCCTCCCGAACGCCGGCCGTCCGGGCGGAACGGCTCGCTGCCCAAACCGGGGAACCGCTTGAGATCCAGCTCCTCCCGGAGGCCGGCACCAGCGAGCCGCTACCGCTGGTCTCCCCGCGGCCCGGGATCCGCCACGTCGACGTCCGGCATGACGCGCGCAGGTCACGGATCACCGTGCTGTTCCACCCGCCGCTGCGCGAGCTCGCGGAGCGGCGGGCCGAGTTCCTCCTCGACCGGCAGCGCCGGCCGGAACTGAACGACAGCCGCCGCTTCGCCTTCGTGCCGTACGACAACCGGACGCAGCTGACCGTCCTCGCGGGCGGCTGGCAGGACTGGTCCGACCGGCGGGAGCGGGTGGGCAGCGCGCTGCTGCTGCAGCAGCTGCGGCGCCGCGGCTGGGGGGACCCCGACACGTTGGACGAGGCGTTGGCGGGCTACCGGCAGTTCGTCGTCGAGCACGTGGTGCTGCCCGACGGCACGGTGCTCGACGACACCAGCGGCCGGCGGGGGCCCCGGCTGTACAACTTTCCGTGGTTCGCGCGGTTCCTGCTCGACGCCGGTGAGCTGGACCTCGCGGCACGGGTGATGGACCGCTTCTACGCCCTGGGCGGCGAGCACTTTCTCGCGTTCGAACTGGGCAGCGTGGTCGGCGACCTGGTCGAGGCGCTTGGCGTCGCGGGCCGGGCGACGGAGGCGGACAGTCTGGCGGCGCAGCTGCGGCAACACGCTGCGCGCTACCTCGCGTACGGGGAGGAGCTACCGGCGCATGAGGTCAACTACGAGCAGTCGATCGCCGCGCCGCTGCTCGACCTGCTGTTGGCGGCGTACCGGATCGACCCGAATCTCGTGCCTGAGGAGGAACTGCTCCGCCGGCTCGGCTGGCTGCAGGCATTTGCGGCCGACCAGCCGGACGTACGGATGGCACACATCCCGATCCGGCACTGGGACGGCTACTGGTTCGGAGCACAGCGGATGTGGGGTGACGTGTTCCCGCACTACTGGTCGGTGCTCAGCGCGGCGGTGTATCTCGCCTGGCCGGACGGCCTGCTCGCCGACGCCGAGACCGCTGAGCTGCGGACGGCGGCGTACACGATCCTGCGCGCCAACCTGGCCTCCTTCGGACCGGACGGCTCGGCAAGCTGCGCCTTCGTCTACCCCAGCTGTGTCAACGGGCAGCCTGCGCATGTCGCCGACCCGCTGGCCAACGACCAGGACTGGGCGCTGGTGTACGCGCTCCGCCACGGAATTGGGCCGGACGGCCAATAAATGGTCGGTGAGTTTGACAATCCCCCATTCCGGATATAAAGAGGATCGGGCGAGTCGCCGTGTTGAGCAGGTGGTCCGCGCTATCTTGTGCCCTGAGGCTCGGACTTGCCGTTCGGGGACCACACGCGGCTTGGCCTAGGTCACATCGCTGGGGACGATGGCGTCACTCATGAGATGCCCGTCCCGTCCTCTATCGGGGCCGAAGGGATGTCATGCGCGTCGCTATTGTCTCCACTTACCCACCCAGACCGTGTGGAATCGCGGTGTTCTCCGCGGACCTCCGTGAAGCGCTCTGCCACTCGGACTCCTCCACGTCGGTCGACATCGTCTCCATCGTCCGGGATGAGGTGCGCACGCACCCGCCCGAGGTGATCCAGACCATCCGCCAGGACGAAGTGAGCGACTACACCGAGGTCGCCCGTGACCTGTCCACCTCCGACATCGACGTCGTACTGCTCGAGCACGAGTTCGGCATCTTCGGCGGCGATGCCGGGGAGTACGCGGTCACCTTCGCAGAAGAACTGACCGTGCCACTGGTCGTCACCCTGCACACGGTGCTGTCCGATCCCAGTCCCCAGCAGGCGGCGACACTCCGTGCGCTCTGCGCCCAGGCGACCCTCGTCACCGTGTTCACCGAGACCGCCAGCCGGATGGTGATCGAGGCAGGCCTCGTCCAGCCGGAGCGGGTCCGCGTCGTGCCGCACGGTGCACCCGAGCTGTTGACCCTGGCCGCGGCACCGATGGACGGCGAGCCGACAACGCCGAATCTCGCCGACATCGCCGACGAGATCGGTGAGCACACCCGGCGCACGCTCGACCGGCTGGAGGGCCGGACCGTGCTGGCGACGTTCGGCCTGATCTCGGCCTCCAAGGGGCTCGAGCAGGTCGTCCACGCCCTACCCGCCATCGTCGCTCGGCATCCGAACGCGGTCTACCTGATCGCCGGTCAGACCCACCCGGAGGTCATCAAGCATGAGGGCGAGAGTTACCGGCTGTGCCTGGAACGTCTGGTGCGTGATCTGAACCTGACCGACCACGTGCTCTTCCTCGACCGCTTCCTGACTGAGGCGGAGCTGGCGGTGCTGCTCACCAAGACCAACCTCTACCAGACCCCCTACCGCTCTCGGGAGCAGATCGTCTCGGGCGCACTGACGTTCGCCGTCGCCGCCGGCTGCCCCGTGGTCTCCACGCCCTACTACTACGCCGAGGACCTGCTGAGCTCGGGCGCCGGGGTGCTGGTGCCGTTCGGCGATCCGGGCGCCTGGGCGACTGCCGTCATCGACCTGCTCGACTCGCCGGCCAAGCTGGCTGACGCGGCAGCCGAGGCACGGCGGGTGGGGGCCGACCTGTCGTGGCCGAGCGTCGGCAAGGCCACCCTGGAGCTGCTGCTCGAGGCGGTGCACCACCCGCCCGCCGGAACCGGCGCCCAGTTGGCCGGGATGGCGGGCCTCACCCAGATCCGGCCCGACCACCTGCTGGCCCTCGTCGACGACGTCGGCATCATCCAGCATGCCCGCGGGATCATTCCGGATCGGTCGACCGGATACTGCGTCGACGACACCGCCCGGCTGGCCATCGTGGCGATGGGACTGGAGCGAAGCCTCGCCGACATCGGCTATCGGCAGGTGCTCGTCTCCTCCTTGGCGTTCCTGTTGCACGCCTGGCATCCCGATGCGCCGGGCATGCACAACTTCATGGACTACACGCGGCACTGGATTGACGGGCCGCACGACGGCGACCATGTCGGCAGGGCCGCGTGGGCGCTCGGCGCCGTCATCGCCGACCAGCCGCTGCGCGAGGAGGCCGATGCCAGTCAGTGGCTCCTCACCAAACTGGCCCCGACCCTGGAGGCGGCGCCGTATCCCCGTGAGCTGGCGTTCGCCGTGATCGGACTGACCAGGGCACCTTCGAGCATGCTCCCGGCGCCGCTGCGGAACCTGCTGCGGACGCTGGCCGATCGGCTCGCCGAG
>JBKPNA010000103.1:0-4198 GCA_046765695.1 Actinomycetota bacterium
AGCTTGTACGGCCCGAGGGCCCGGGCGATCTCGGCGTGGGTATCGAAGTCACGCCGGAGCTCGTCCAGATCACCGATGTACTCAACGCCCTTCTCGAATTGGCCGACCCAGCGCGGTGCGAACGAGACGAAGTCCATGCCGAGCCGCTGCAGCTCCTTGACGACGACCACGTGCTCGGCCGGCGTGGTGGGATAGTCGGTCTCGTCGACGGCGAACTCGACCTCGCAGTCGATGCCCTTCTCCATCAGCCTCCGGTACATGGCCATGCCGTGCGCCAGACCCGGGCCGTACTTCGCCAGAGCCCGCAGTACCGCCTCTTCGTCGAGCTCGATCGCCTGTCGCTCGAGATCGATGCGTTGCCCGACGTAGGACTTGGTGAACGTCGGAAGGTCAGACTCCAGGCCGGCCCAGTTGAGCGCCTCGACCTTCTGCCGGATCGCCGCCCGGTCAGCATGCTCCGCCTCTGCGTCGACCTCGGCCTTGGGATCGAGGGTGTAGAGGACGAAGCCCGCGGCCACCGTGTCGTCGATGTCCGCCAGCTCCTCCAGGTGGTCGGCATCGCCGCCGACCGGGTTCGTCCACCCGACCTGGAAGGCCCCCCAGGTTGCGTCGTCGAGCACGTTACGCGGCGTCCGGTGACAGCGCCCCATTTCCCGGATGGACTGCTGGGCGAAGACCGGCTTGATCTCCCCGTCCACGGCCTTCAGTGCCCGTACGTGGCCGGGTGTCGCCAACCCGAGCCGGTCGCCGAAGCCGGCCGAGGTGTGTAGTCCGAAACGCGACGGCGTCAGCCAGGGCAGCGCCGACCGCAACGCTTGGGCGTTCTCCGGTGTCGTGTCCGCGACCAGCCGGAGCCCGTCGTCGGTCGTCTCCCCGGCACCCTGGAATCCGCGCAGGGCCGACTCCTCGGAGGCCACAGCAACCAGCCGTTTGCCGCCGTCCGCTGACTTCTCCAGCCCGTAGGTGGCTCCGCCGTAGGAGACCTGTGACTCCGGGTAAGCGCCGTCTCCCAGCAGCGAGGCGTCGGAGGGGGTGAGTTCATCGGGTCGAGTGCTCATTGCTGTCACCTTTCCGGATAGGTGTAGCGCGCGCCGAGCTGGTCAGCTGCCACATGCACACCCCGGCTTCGACCCGCCACCCCGGTTACGTTATCGTAGTAGAAAACGCTTTCTCAACCGGGTCTAACGAGCCGCGCATGGCGACGGGGCAACCTCAGGAGGACGCTTTTTCATGAACGATAAACGACGCTACGTCCTCGCAGGTACCGGCCATCGGTCGAGGATGTATTTGGATGCCATGGCGGGAGCACACCGGGACGACGCCGATCTGGTCGGCCTCGTCGAGCCCAACCAGGGGCGGCTCGACGTACAGCTGAAGCGATTGGCCGATGCCGGGCTCGACACCGACACCATGGTCACTGCGGGCCCCGACGAGCTGGAACAAGTGATCACCAAGACGGGCGCCGACCGGCTGATCGTCACCTCGCCGGACTACACCCACGCCGACCTGATCGTGCGCGGCCTGGACGCGGGGGTCGATGTGGTGGTGGAGAAGCCGCTGACCATCGACCCGGACAGCACCCGGCGTATCGCCGATGCCGTCTCCCGCTCTGGCAGGCAGGTGGTGGTCACCCACAACTACCGCTACTCGCCGCGCAACTCAGGGCTCAAGGAGCTGATCAAGAATGGGTCGATCGGCACCCCGCTGTCGGTGACGTTCGAGTGGGTGCTCGACACCGCACACGGCGCCGACTACTTCCGCCGCTGGCACCGGGACAAGGTCAACTCCGGCGGCCTGCTGATCCACAAGGCCTCACACCATTTCGACCTGGTGAACTGGTGGCTCGCCGACGCGCCGGTGCAGGTGTATGCCCGCGGCGGGGTCAAGTTCTACGGGGTCGAGAACGCCGCCGCCCGTGGCATGGCGCCGGGGCCCGACCGCGGCACCCACGATGGGGACCACAGCCCGTGGGAACTTGACCTGCGCAGTGACGACAACCTGCGCCAGCTCTACTACGACAACGAGTCCTACGACGGCTACCGCCGGGACCAGAACGTCTTCGGTCCAGGCGTGACGACCGAGGACAACCTCGCGGTGATCGTGGACTACGTGCGCGGTGCGACGCTGAGCTACGCCCTCAACGCGCACTCGCCGTGGGAGGGCTACCGGGTCGGTGTGAACGGGACCGAGGGACGCGCCGAGCTCGAGGTGGTGGAACGGGCCGCGGTGCTGATCGGTGCGGAGGGGCAAGTGCTGGTCGACCCGAGCGCCCAACCGGAGTCGACGACCCGTCACGGCGGACAGCGGCTGACGCTGCAACGGCACTGGGAGCAGGCGAAGGACATCAAGATCGTGGAGGGCGAGGGCGGCCACGGTGGCGGTGACGCCCTGCTGCTTGCCGACGTCTTCCGTGGCCCGGGTGACGACTGGCTGGAGCGGCCCTCCAGCTGGGTGGACGGCATCCGTTCCGTTGCCGTCGGCATGGCTGGCAACGAATCACTTCGCACCGGCCAGCCGGTGACGATCGCCGATCTGGAACTGGGCGTCGATCTGACCAGGCGGTGAGCGAGCCCGAGCCGGGAGATCTCGCGGACCTTCGTGCGGGGTTCGCCGAACCGCCGCTGACGGCAGCGCCCCGGATGCGGTGGTGGTGGTTCGGTCCGTCGGTGGCCAGGCGGGAGCTGGAGCGTGAGCTCACGGCGATGGCGAATGCCGGACTCGGCGGAGTGGAGGTGGCGTACGTCTATCCGTTGCGCGAGGCCAGCACCGAATTCGGTTCGGAGACCTTTCTGGCAGACCTGCGCTTCGCCGTCGAACGGGCCCATGAGCTCGGCCTGCGCTTCGACCTCACCCTCGGCAGCGGCTGGTCCTTCGGCGGTCCGCACATCACCCCGGAGCTCGCCGCTCGGCAGTTGCACTGGGAGCGACGGGAGATCGGTCCGGGACCGCTCGAGTTCTCGCCGGCCTCGGCCTGGCCCGGCGACGAGTTGGTCGCCGCGTACGTCGGCGCTGGCTCGCTCCAGGAGCAGCCGGCTAGCTTCGAGTGGCTGCCACGCCGGACCGGTGAGTTGGCGCGCACCCGTGGGTATTCGGCGCGCCGCGGGGGTTCAAGGCGGTCGTCCCCCTTGCCCGAACAGTTGAGAATCCCGGCTGGGGCTGGACCTCGGGTTGTGCTGCTGGCGTACGCCCGGCTGACCGGGCAGAACGTCAAGCGTGCAGCGGCCGGAGCCGAAGGGCCGGTCCTGGACCACTATTCCCCGGCTGCCACCGAGGCGCACCTCCGGGCGGTCGGTGACCCGATGCTCGATGCCATTCCGGCCGAGCTGGTCGGCTCGGTCTTCTGCGACAGCCTCGAGGTGTACGGCTCCGACTGGACCGAGCAGCTGCCCACCGAGTTCGCCCGGCGGCGAGGTTACGACCTGCTTCCCCAGCTCCAGCTGCTCATCGTCGACGGTCCCGACGCATTCCGGCTGCGCGCCGACTACTCCCGGACGCTGGTCGAGCTCTATCAGGAGAACTTCGTCGCTGTGTGTCGGCGCTGGGCCGCCGGGCGGGGTGTGCCGTTCCGCATCCAGTCCTACGGGACGCCGCCAGGCACTGTGAGCAGTTACCGGTTCGCGGATCTGTTCGAGGGTGAGGGCTGGGGTTGGCGCACCATCACGCAGACCCGGTGGGCGTCCTCGGCCGCGCACCTGTACGGGCGCCCGGTGGTTTCGGCCGAGGTATGGACCTGGGTGCACTCACCGTCCTTCCGCGCCACCCCGCTGGACCTGAAGGGCGAGGCGCACGAGCACCTGCTCAACGGCGTCAACGAGCTGGTCGGTCACGGCTGGCCGTACTCACCGACCGATGCGCCGGGACTGGGCTGGTTCTTCTACGCCGCGGGAGCCCTGGACGACCGCAACCCGTGGTGGCCGGCGATGCCGGAGCTGGCCAGCTACCTGAGCCGGCTGTGCTGGCTGCTGCAACAGGGTGACCCGGCGGCCGACGTCGCACTGTACGTCCCTGGCGAGGACCTGCTGGCGACACTCGGCCGGGCGCAGGGCGGCTCCCTCGACCTGTGGCGGGAGGCACGCCGGCGGATCCCGGAGGCGATCCCGGCAACCATTCGAATGGCTGGACTCGACTACGACCTGATCGACGACGACGCCGTCGAGGTCACGGCGCCTGAGCGCTATCGCGCGGTCGTCGTGCCCAG
>JBKPNA010000104.1:0-2282 GCA_046765695.1 Actinomycetota bacterium
GCTTGATCAAGTACAGCAGGGAGAGCAGCGCGCCAATGTTGAACGCGGCCCCGGAGATGGCGGCGGCCGTGATGTGGATCAGGAACCACACCGAGTGCAGCGCCGGCACCAGCGGCGCGACCGCGACGTAGAAGACAGTGATGGCCAGGCCATTGCCGACGGCAACCAGCAGGGTGACCGGCAGGCCGAGCCAGCGTACGCCGGCGCGCCAGACCATGATCAGATACGCCGCGACGATGAACACCATCGCAGTGATGGTGAACTCGAACATGTTGCCCCACGGCGCGCGCCCGGCGGCCAGCCCCCGGAACACCACAGCCGTGACGCTGAGCAGGAAGCCGAGGATGGTCAGCGACAGGCCCATCCGACCGAAGGAGTCGACCCGCTGCCGTCCGGACGCGGGACCGCTACCCGACGACTCTGCCGGTTGGACCGGCTCGGCAGCAGTGCTGGAACCGACGCTGACCAGCTCCGGCTCCACCGCGGCAGGCTCCGTGGCGACCCGGCGAGCAGCCGCCCACTCTGCGGCGTGCAGGAACATGGCGATGACATAGACCACGACCGAGGCGACCAGCGCCAGGCTGGAGTAGTACTCGAAGTTCATTCGCCCGGCCCGTCTTGGTCGATGTAGTCGTCGTTCACCCGGCACCCACCCCGTCCTTCACCTTGTCGCTGTTCCCGACGAGCTCCGCTGCGAGCTCGGCGACATCCTCGCTCAGCCCGGCACGTGCGTCGGCGCGGTCCAGGCCACCGACCTCCACCACACTACGGCCGTCCGCATCTTCCCGCACCCGGACCCAGATCCGCCGAGGGCGTACGAACAACGACAGGCACAGGCCCGCCACCGCGGCCGCTATCGCGGCAAGCGAGATGGTCATTCCGGGCGTGTCGCTGACCTGCAGCTTGACCCACCGGACCCACCCGTCGAGCTGAATGCTGCCCTTGCCGTCCGGCAGCGTCACTCCCTGGCCCACCTTCAACGCGAGCCGCACCAGGTCGCCGTTGTCGCCTCGCAGCGGGGTCATCCCGGTGGTGTCCAGCGAGTAGACGTTCTCCGGCCGGCCGGTCTCGGTCCTCGGCGGGCCGTACCAGACGTTGGTGAACAATGCCGGGTTGACCGCGTCCGGAAAGACCGATCGCGGACCCTGCTCGTCCACGACCGCTGTCGGCAGGAAGAACGCCTGGAAACCGAGCCGCTCCGGGCGGGCGTCGAGCGCCTTGATCGCCCCGGCCGAGGTGAAGTTGCCGTCCTGCGGCAGGAACGGCACCGGTCCGGAGAAAGCGATGTTCCCGGCGCCGTCCTTCACCGTCACCACGGGCGCGTAGCCGTGGCCGATCAGGTGCACCTTGCTGCCGCCGATCTGCAGCGGATGGTTGACTTCCAGCACCTCGCGATGCGGTTGGGCTCCTGGACGGTCGGTCACCTCCACCTCGGCCCGGAACTCGCGCGCAGCGCCGCGCTGCACGCTGCCGGTCTCGAACCGGACGTCGAACCGATCGACCGTGAGACTGAACGGCGCCAGGTCCGACTCGGTGAACCGGGCACCGGAGCTGAAGTCGTCGTACTGGGTGAGGTTGTTCGCGAATCCCTGGCCGACGATCACCAGGCTGCTGCCGCGGAAACCGTACAGCACGCCCACCGCCACACCCAGCAGCAGGAACAGCAGGCTGACGTGGAAGAGCAGGTTCCCGGCCTCGCGGAGGTAGCCGCGTTCGGCGGCGACGCCATCATCCCGAGTGACCACCCGGTAGCGCTGCTGCCGCAACAGCTCGGCGGCCCTTGGTTGAATCCCGTCCGGAGACGGCATCTCGGCGACCGCGTACGCCGGCAGCCGGGACAGATGACGCGGGGTCTTGGGCGGCTGGGCCCGGAGCGCCCGCGCGTACACGCCGATCCGCGGGACGATGCAGCCGATCAGCGAGACGAACAGCAGCAGGTAGATCGCGGAGAACCAGGCAGAGGTGTACACGCCGAAGAACCCGAGGCGGTCCAGCAGCGGGCCCAGCTTCGGATGAGTGGCAAGGTAGTCGTTGACCCGGATGGCGGCCACGTTGCGCTGCGGCAGCAGCGAGCCCGGTACGGCGGCGACCGCCAGTGCGAAGAGCAGCACCAGGGCGGTCCGCATCGAGGTCAGTTGGGTCCACAGGTAGCGCAGCCCGCCAGGCCAGCCCAGCTCGGGTAGCGTCTCCTGCGCTGCTGTCCGGCTCATCCGGGGCACCTAGATCACCGTCTCGAACGAGGCCGCCCACTGCCGCAGGTTGGCGGTCAGCGAGTCCCAGGT
>JBKPNA010000105.1:0-4955 GCA_046765695.1 Actinomycetota bacterium
GGCGACCTCCGCGCGGTCGTCACCGACTTCGCGCAACCCAATGGGTTGGCGTTCGCTCCCGATGAGCGGCGGCTGTTCGTCGTGGACAGCGAGCTTCACCACATTCGGGTCTTCGACGTCGTCGACGGGCAGGATCTCACCGGCGGTGAGGTGTTCGTGACCAACGACCAGGGCTACGACGGCATCCGGTTCGACCACCTCGGCCGACTTTGGGGTGCCGCGTACGACGGCCTGCACTGCCTCCATCCAGACGGGTCCTTGATCGGCAAGCTGCAGGTGCCGGAGGTCGTCGCGAACCTGACCTTCGGTGGTCCGCAGCGCAACCACCTCTATCTCACAGCGACGACGTCGCTGTACGCGCTCCGGGTCAACTTCCGGGCGGCCGACTACCCCGTTGGGTCCTGAGCGACCGAGACAGGGGATCGGGACACCTCGGCGTCGGCCGCGGTGCGGGTTCCGGCAGGCGGTGCAGCACGCCTACTCGCCACGATGATCGCCATGACCAGGAACGGCATCCCGACGAGCGCCGTGACAGATGCGAACAGGTGCTGCGACCACGACCAGCCCAGTTCGACGTCGCCGCCTGCCGGCAGTCTCCCGAAGGGGGCGGCGGCCACCCAGCCAATGAAAACCCAGCCCGGAATCAGCAGACTCCGGGGCAGCCAGCGCGGCCGGCCGGAGGTGTCCAGTACCAGGCTGACCGCAAGGGGCACGACCCAGACGAAATGGTGCAGCCACGACACCGGTGACGCCAGCAGACCGGCTACGCCACAGAGGCTGACCGCAAGACCGACCTCGCCCCGCCGATGCCAGAGCACCGCCGCCCACACCCCCACCAGAGCCACCACCGCACTCGCCGCCAGGCCGAGCAGAGAGGAGCCCGGAGCCAGGCGGAGGACCCGCACGACATCGGCCATCACCGACTGGTTGCTTGCATAGATGATGCTGTGCCCTAAGCCGGTGTCCCCATGGACCAGCCGGCCCCAGAAGTCCGCCGATCGGTCAGGCAGGACGATCGCGCTGGCGAGTGTCACCGCCACCGCGCTGCCCATGGCGACCGCAAATGCCCGCCACTTCCCGGCCAACAGCAGGTAGAGGCCGAAGATTGCCGGGGTCAGCTTGATCGCGGCGGCCAGCCCGGTCAGCGTGCCCTCCGGCAGCAGCCGACGGCGCAGCACTCGCGGCCCCGGCACCAGATCGAGCACGACCAGGGCCATCAGCACGATGCCGAGTTGACCGTACGCCAGCGTCTGCACCACAGGCTGGACGAAGAACACAGCGGCGGTGGCCACCAGGCTGAGCACCCAACCGGTCAGCTGGAAGCGATGCAGGACGGCGACCACGGCCAGCGCCCCTCCGACAGTCCAGGCCACCTGCACCGGGGTCGCCGGCAGCACTGCGAGCGGCACGGCGAGCAGTGCGGCGAACGGCGGGTAGAGGAACGGGAGTTGCCCGGGCAGCTGATAGAAGTCGCCACCCGCCAGCAGCACGGAGGCAGCCAACCGGTAGACGTCGAGGTCCACCATGACCGGCCGCCAGGGAAGTGCGGTTCCGCCGGGAAACGTGGTGGCGCCCACGTACAGCGCGACGAGCACGGGCGGCAGGCAGATGACGATGCCACGCAGCATGCGGCCCAGCGAGCCCCGCATCATCCGGCTGCCGGGTCTAGCCAGCTCAGGATCGTCCGGCCCACGCCTGACTCGTGGTTGGCCGGCACGACCGGGAACTTCAGCGCCAACAGCGCAGGGTGGGCGTTGGCCACGACAAAGGGCCTGCCGACCCAGCTCAGCATGTCGACATCGTTCGGCATGTCCCCGAAGGCGGCAACCTGGTAGGCCTCGATGCCGAGCCGGGCGCAACACCGCCGCAGCATGGTCGCCTTTGTCACCCCGGGCGCGCTGATCTCCACCAGACCGAACGCCCTGGCCTGCGAGTGCGTCGCGGTCAAGGTGTCACCGACCTCGACCTGCACCGTACGCAGCAGGTCGTCCGGCGGCGTGGTCTGGCTCTGCACCAGCATCTTCACGAAGTCCTCATTCCTTGCGACCTGTTCGGCAGGGCCCCGGTACAGCGCCGGATTCGTGCCGTCGTCCTCCGGCCAGGTGCGGTACGCCGGCTCGTAGCCGAACCGAGTGCCCGACTCGAACGCAAAGCAGGCGTCCGGCACCACGGCACGGATCCGCCGCACCGCATCCAGCGCCGTGTCCGGGTCGATGCAGATCCGGTCGACCAGCGTGCCAGTACCCAGGTCGTAGAGTGCCGCTCCGTTGCTGGCGATGACGGTCGGGTGCGCTCCGGGCAGGTCCCGGATCACATCCAGCCAGCGTACCGGCCGCCCGGTAGCGAACAGCACCGGAATCCCGGCGGCCTGCGCGGCGACGACGGCGGCCGAGTTCTCCTCGCTCACCGAGCCGTCGGGGGAGAGGAAGGTGCCGTCGAGGTCGGTTGCGATCAACGCGGGAAGAGCGTCCGGCCTCCCGATGCGGTCAAGCAACCGCGACGACCTCCTCGAAAGCCCACCTGCCTGCCGCGACATAACGGGTGCCGACACGTCCTAGAGCCGAGAGCCGGGTGTCGTGGGCGGGGCCGCGGAGGCCGTGCCCGACTCGGTCGGCTGGCCGCCGCCGGACTCGGTGCCCGACGGTGACGGGGAGCCCGATTCGGTGCCGGACTGGGACGGCGACGGCGAAGGGGATCCGGATTGCGGCGACGGTGATCCGGACTGTGGGGACCCGGACTGGGGAGATCCCGACTGGGGAGACCCCGACTGCGGCTGGGTCGCCGAACCGCCGGTCGGCGGTGGGGGAGACTGAGGCGGCTGGTTGCGGAAGATCAGGATCGCGATCAGTACCGCAAGCGCCGCCAGCAGCAGCATCAGCAACCACGAGACCAGGATCGTTCGCCAGCCGGCCCAGTCGTACCGTCCCGGCCAGGGCAGTGGCCAGAGCCGGGCCAGACCTGGGCGTACCCGCGCGATCCAGTACTGCTGGTAGTCCGGACCTGACGGCTGCCCCTGCGGCGGCAGTGTGGTCAGCTGCACGGTGTCGAGGATCCGGGCAGCCTCACCGGCGGCCGTCGGCGTTCCGTCGTACGCCAGCGCGGCCCACGGCGCCGCCGGCCGCTGGTCCGGGGTTGCCGGATCGTCGTCCTCACTGCGGAACTTGCGCCGCAACCGCCCGGTGTCTTGGCCTTGCCCGCCGCGGGCCAGCACGGTGTCGAAATGCAGCGCGTTGATCTCACCTGCGAAGCGGGAGCGCGCGGCCGCGTCCGCCGCGGCGCCCTCGGCGAGCAGCAGCACCATTGCCGGCTGGTTCTGGTCGTCATGCGCCGTGAACGCAACCCCGGCCGGGGTTGCGCTCAGCCGTGCGTCCAGCCAGAAACCGTCCACCCGGGGTGGGTCGTCGGGTAACAGCGGGCTGACCGGGACGTACGGGGGCTGATCCGTCCCGTCAGGCTCGCCGGCTGGATTCCAGGGCCAGTCCGAGGACCCCGGGGGTGGCATCGGCGTCGACATCGGCCTCTCTCGTTTGCCGGGCGACCGCCAGGCTGGATCCTCGCATCGCGCGAGGCACGGGAAGTCTAATCGGGTCCAGCGTCGACACTCCGCAGCACCGATCGGCCGGATGGCCTTGTGGCAGCCAATACGCTGGGCCACTGGGTCTGAGAGAATGGCCGCCGTTGCCGAGGCGGGGACGGCACACGGCTCCGGCCACCGACAGACCCACGATGTGGGACGAGCATCAGGAGAGCTTGTGAGCAGTCCGACGTACGGCGCGCCGGCCAGCCCCCCGGTCAGCGCACCGAATGGGCAGCTGGGCAACCAGCAGGCCTCGAAGGTGCTCGGGGACGCCATCGCACAGGTGCAGCGGATCATCGTCGGCCAGGAGCACATGGTCGAGCAGCTGATGGTGGGTCTGCTGGCCAAGGGCCACATCCTGTTGGAAGGTGTGCCCGGGGTGGCGAAGACGCTAGCCGTCCGCAGCTTCGCCACGGTGGTCGGTGGTGACTTCGCTCGACTCCAGTTCACTCCTGACCTGGTGCCGTCGGACATCATCGGCACCCGCATCTACAAGGCCAGCCAGGAGAGCTTCGACGTCGAGCTCGGTCCCATCTTCGTCAACTTCGTGCTGGCCGACGAGATCAACCGGGCGCCGGCCAAGGTGCAGGCCGCCATGCTCGAGCTGATGGCCGAGAAGCAGGTGTCCATCGGCGGCACCACGTATCCGGTGCCGCAGCCGTTCATCGTCATCGCCACCCAGAACCCGATCGAGTCCGAGGGTGTCTATCCGCTGCCCGAGGCGCAGCGCGACCGCTTTCTGCTCAAGGTCGACGTGCCGTACCCGGCCGGCAACGAGGAGTTCGAGATCCTCCGCCGGATGAGTGTCGACCCACCGACGGCCAGCCCGATCCTGAACCCGCAGATGATCCTGTCCCTGCAGCGGCAGGCCCAGGACGTCTTCGTGCACAACCTGGTGGCCGAGTACATCGTCCGGCTGGTGCTGGCCACGCGTACGCCGGCGGAGTTCAACCTGCCCGACCTCACCTCGGTGATCCAGATCGGCTGCAGCCCCCGCGCCACGCTGGGCCTGGTCGCCGCGTCGCGTGCTCTGGCGTTGATCCACGGCCGCGACTACGTGCTGCCGACCGACGTGCAGGCGGTGGCCCGCGACGTGATGGCCCACCGGATCGTGCTCGGGTTCGACGCCGTGGCCGACAACATCGTGCCCGCCCAGGTGGTGGAGCGGATCCTCGCGATGGTGCCGCCGCCGACGCCGGTCTGGAACTCCAACAACCAGACCAGCCCGAACCACCAGCCGCAGCACCAGACGTCGGCGACGCCGGTGGGTTACCCTCCGCCGGTCGGCCCGCCGCACCAGCCCGACTTCCACTAGGTCGGCGATGTCCTTCCCCTCCGGCCCGGCCTTCCCGCCGCCGGCTGGTCCGCCCGTCGGCTA
>JBKPNA010000106.1:0-7546 GCA_046765695.1 Actinomycetota bacterium
GAAGCTGGCCGAGGTCTGTCGAGCGGTCCCCGCGGAGGGGGAGGAGCCGCTGACCGTCAGTGTGGTCAACACCGGGGGTGCGGGCGGACTGCTCAGCCTGGCGCACCGCTCAGCGCCGGGCGTGGACGTGCTGGCCGTCGAGACCGCACTGCGTGACCTGGACGACCTGGCCGGCAGTGCCGCCCGGGTGGTGTCCGCGGCGGCCGAGCTGCCCGACGAGATGCGGGTGTACGTGGAGCTGCCGTACGCGCCGGGCTGGGAGCACGCAGTCGAGGTGGTGGAGGCCGCGGGTCTCCTCGGCAAGATCCGCACCGGCAGCCCGGACGATCTGCAGACGCCGCCGTACCAGCAGCTCGCCATGCAGCTCACCGTTCTGGTCGAAGCCGATCTGGCGTTCAAGGCGACGGCGGGACTGCATCATGCCTGGCGTACGGACGGCACCGATCCAACCCAGCCCCGGCAGCACGGCTTCCTGAACCTGCTGGCCGCGCTGGAGGCGGTGATCGAGGGAGCCGGTCAGCCGGAGGTCGTGGAGCTGCTGGCCAGGGCCGACCGTCAGCAGGTCCTGGACCGCATCGCGGGCTGGGACGAGGCCATCGCCCGTAAGGTGCGCCGCCGGTTCGTCGGCTTCGGCTGCTGCGGCGTACTGGACCCGGTGGACGACCTGGTCGCTCTCGGACTGGTCGAGGAGCAATGAGCACATTCACCGATGAGCTGCCGTACGGCGTTTTCGCACTCCCGGGGCAATCCCCCCGGGTCGGCGTCGCGATCGGGGACAAGGTGCTCGATCTGCAGGCGGCACTCGCGAGGGGGGAGGTGAACCCGGCCGACTTCGCGCAGCCCAGCCTCAACACCTTCATGGCTCGTGGCCCGGAGGCGTGGGCGTCGACCCGCCGGACGCTGCAGGGCCTGCTGTCTGCTCCCGAGCTGTTGGTACCACACTTGATCCCGCTATCCGCGGTACGGCTGCAACTGCCGATCGAGGTTGCCGACTTCGTCGACTTCTACGCCTCCGAGCATCACGCCACCAATCTCGGCCGGATCCTGCGCCCCAATGAGGAGCCGCTGAAGCCCAACTGGAAGCACATGCCGATCGGGTATCACGGCCGGGCCGGCACGGTGGTGGTCAGCGGCACTGACATAGTCCGACCGCAGGGCCAGCTCAAGGCGCCCAACGAGCCGAGTCCGACGTTCGGTCTCAGCCGTAAGCTCGACATCGAAACCGAACTGGGCTGGGTCGTCGGGGTCGGCTCGACGCTTGGCCAGCCGGTGCCGGTCGAGGACTTCGCCGAGCACGTGTTCGGCGTCGTGATCTTGAACGACTGGTCTGCGCGGGACCTGCAGGCTTGGGAGTACGTCCCGCTCGGCCCCTTCCTCGGCAAGAGCTTCGCCACCTCGATCTCGGCCTGGGTGTTGCCGCTGGAGGCGCTGGACGACGCCCGGGTCGACCTGCCTCAGCGTTCGGCGGAGCTGCTGCCCTACCTGTCCGGGCCCAGTCGCGGCTACGCCATCGACGTGGAGGTGATCATCAACGGTCGGCTGGTCAGCACCTGTCCGTACGCGGAGATGTACTACTCCCCCGCCCAGATGCTGGCCCACATGACGATCAACGGGGCGCGGCTGCGAACCGGCGACCTGTTCGGGTCGGGCACCATCTCTGGGGCAGGGCCGCAGCAGCAGGGCAGCCTGATGGAGCTCAGCTGGAACGGCACCCAGGCCATCGATCTGGACAACGGCGAGACGAGAACGTTCCTGGAAGACGGCGACGAGGTGGTGCTAAGGGCGGTCAGCCGCGGACCGAGTCAGGCCCGGTTGGGTGAGGTCCGCGGCACGATCGGCAGCCCGAAGCGCGACAGTTCCGGAGCGGAAATGACGACGGCAGGCCGACGAAAGACGGGCTCATGGCCAAGGGGATCGCCAAAGTCGCAGAGCTAGACATCGCCGCGGTTCACCAGACGTCATCCCAGGTCTCACCCGGGTCCAAACCATCCCTGAGACTGCCGGCCATCCGGGCTGACCCGGATTGACTGACCATGTGCCCATCGACTGACCCCATCGTGGCGGCAGCGTGCGCCCAGAACTCCTCCCGCTCCTGGACGTCAAGGGCATGCTCAATCGCCCCAGCCAGCGTGGTGTGTTGGGCCTTTGCTCGTCGAGCTAGACGTTCATAAAGCTGCCGATTCAGCCGGATAGTAGTTGAGCTCATAAGCCGTCAGGCCGGTGCCGACGCGTCGTGCATCAGCCGGCTGACCATGTCGTCGTCCACGTCGGCGAAGAAGGTCCCCACCAGGTCCTCGATCTCACCGAACCCGTCGGCGCAGAACAGGATCGGCTGGTAATGGGTGATGTCGTAGGTCTGGACCCCCATCCGCCCGATGTCGAGCGGTCGCAGGTCGGCCTGCGCGACCTGCTGGATCTCCCCGTACGAGGACAGCAGCCCGGCTCCGTAGCAGCGGATCTCGCCGGCCTCGCGTACCACTCCGAACTCGAGGGAGAACCAGAACACCTTGGAGACGAACTCTAGCGCCTCGGTGCTCTCCACCCGGCGCGCGGCCTCTCCGGCGACCCGATAGAGCGTGGCGAAGCGGTCGTGTGCCAGGCAGTTGCCGTGCCCGACGACCTCGTGCAGCACGTCGGGCTCCGGGGTGTACAGCGGCACCGAGTGGTGCCGGACGTACTGAGTGGAGTGGAAGATCCCGTCGGCCAGCGACCCGTAGAACTCGCGGAGCTCGACGAGGCCGGCGGCAGGGATGTACTGGAAGCCGGTGAGCGGTTGGAGCAGCTCGTTGACCTCGGTCAGCTGCGGGATCCGCGCCTCCGGCAGCCGGAGGCGCTGCTTGCCCTCGAGATAGGCGGCGCAGGCGAACCGCTCGTGCAGGCCGTGCAACTCGCCGCAGACGATGCGCCAGACCTCGTGCTCGTTGTCGGTGTAGTCAGCGGTCGGCGGTGGCGTCCCGGGCTGCCAGGCCAGCGCGAGCGCGGCCAGAGCGTTGCGCCGGGCGCGGTACTCAGGATCCACCGCACCTGGATGGTTGTCGCCCAGGTGAACGGTGACATCGCCGTCACCCGACTGGGTGACCGGCGCGTACAGCTGTGCCTCTTCAAACATCTTCTGCCTCCGGGTTGTCCGGACGGCGGTTGTGCCGTCGTTCTCGGGGCGGCTGTCCGGCTGGATCGCAGGCCGGGCCGCCGTCGGGCCAAGGGTGCTGGCCTCTCCCCAGAATCCCACAGCTTTTGCCGACACCGGCGCAGTGGTCCGAAGAAAGTCCTCCCACCTCCCACGTTGCACCCATTAGCTCAATGCTGCACCCTCTGCAGAGGGTGCAGCGTCGGACAGAACGGTGCAGCGTGACGCTTGCTGGGAAAGCTCAGGCCAGCGTCCACAGCTCCGGGCTGGCACCGGAGGACTGCTTGGCCCCGATCTTGACCAGCAGCGATTCGGTTGAGTGCCGCAGCCTCTCCACGTCGCTGGGGCGGACCAGGCCGCGCCTGGCGTCCACCAGAATTGCGCCGGCAGCCTGGTGCAAGGCGTTCAGCCGGTCGGAGCCGGCAGGCAGCACCTCGGCGCAGCTGCGCACAAGATGGCTTAGCGCAGTCATCACGGTCACGTCGTGAGCACCGTACTGGCCCATCACCCCACAGACGAAGAACAGATAGTCGTTGAACGTGTTGCCCGGCACCACAACACGACCCCGGCCGCCGGGGCCGGTCAGGATGTCGCTGCCGAGCGGCCGCCCCGCGAGCTCACAGCAGATCTCCGACAGGTGGTTGATGGCCTGCACCGCGGTGTAGGGGTCGTTGATCGCCGGCGACAGCGCCTTGCACGCCATGTCGAGCTGCTGGCGGATGCCGAACGCGACATCCTGCTCGAGGGTGCGCTCGAATCCGATCCGTACGTCGGCGTTCACCGCCGATTCGAACGGTTCGGCAGCCGGTCGGGGATCCTCCGCCGTCGCGGCCCAGACCCAGCCCAGCGTGGTGCCGGCCACGACGTGCTGGCCCACCCGCGGTCGCAGGCAGATGGTCACGGCGGACTCGCTGGCCATCGGGAGCAACAGCTCCGGATGCACCTTCTGCACATATCCGGACTTGTGCGCCAGCAGCGGCACCGCCCACTCGGGGGCCCGGGGTGGTGAGCCGCCGATGGTCTTCACGGGCATCGCCCGGACCACCCGCTGGGTGTTGTCGACCACACGTTTGTTGATGGCGTCGATCTGGATCGAGTGCATCAGGTGGTCGGCGAAGAAGACCACCATGCCGAGGCTGGCGAACAGCAGCAGGATCGCCCCGCTGATGGCCAGCCGTGGAAAGTCCTCGGTGCGCTCTCCGGCCGAGAGGCCCACGGTGAACAGCCCGCCCGCACTGTAGGCGAAGGTCGCGATGAAGACGCTGAGCACGACCTGGGTCGCCCGGTCGCGCAGGAAGTTCCGCAGCAGTCGAGGCGAGAAGGCGGTGGAGGACAACTGCAAGGCGACCACGCTCAGACCCAGCACCAGGGCGATCACCGTCACCACGGTGCTGGACACCGTGATCAGCAGCGTACGAGCGTCGTCGGCCATGCCCTGAAAGGCAAATCGGTCGAGCAGCGTGCCCGGCTCGACAGTGACCTGGGACATGGCAAGGCCCGCCAGCAACGCGAGGATCCCGGCCAGGGTCGGCAGCACCCAGAGGGCGCCTGCCGCATACTCCCGCAGATACTCCCAGCGCAATGACCACCGCGCGCTTCGCGCGGAGCGCGAACGAAGTGTCGAGCGGCTGGCCATTGCAACGATCAGGTTATCGCCGCCGCTCATTGAGTACGAGGGTCTGCGTACGCCATCGGCAGCCGCGACCACCGGGCGGGATTACCCTGCGACTATGGCGTACTACCGCAGCGTCGGGGAGATTCCGCCCAAGCGTCACACCCAGTTCCGGCAGCCGGACGGGAGCCTGTACGCGGAGGAGCTGATGGGTGAGGAGGGCTTCTCGTCGGACTCCTCGCTGCTCTACCACCGCGGCATCCCGTCGGCGATCAGCGACTCCAGGCCCTGGGATCTCGGTGACCGGTGCACCACCCCGAACCACCCGCTCAAGCCGCTCCACCTCCGGTTGCACTCGCTGTTCGCCGACACCGATCCGGACCAGATCGACCATGTGACCGGACGCCGGCTCGTCCTCGGCAACGCCGACGTCCGCATCTCATACGTCGTTGGTGCGAAGGAGTCGCCGCTGTACCGCAATGCGATCGGTGACGAGTGCGTCTACATCGAGTCCGGCCGCGGCACGGTGGAGACGATGTTCGGCGCGCTGCCGTTCACCGACCGCGACTACGTGCTGCTGCCGCGGGCAACGGTGCACCGCTGGCTGCCGGACGGCCCGGTCCGCGCGTACGCGATCGAGGCCAACTCCCACATCCATTCGCCAAAGCGGTATCTCTCCCGGTTCGGCCAGCTGCTGGAGCACAGCCCGTACTGCGAGCGCGACCTGCACGGACCGACCGAGCCGCTGCTGGCCGACGGTGAGGACGTCGAGGTCTACACGCTGCACCGGGGTCCGGGCGGACTGGCGGGCTCGGTGGTCACCGCCACCACGCACCCGTTCGACGTCGTCGGCTGGGACGGCTGCCTCTACCCGTACACGTTCAACGTCGACGACTTCGAGCCGATCACCGGCCGGGTGCACCAACCGCCGCCAGTGCACCAGGTGTTCGAGGGCAGCAACTTCGTGGTCTGCAACTTCGTGCCCCGCAAGGTCGACTACCACCCGCTGGCGATTCCCGTGCCGTACTACCACTCCAACGTCGACTCCGACGAGGTGATGTTCTACTGCGGCGGCGACTACGAGGCGCGCAAGGGGTCCGGCATCGGGATCGGCTCGATCTCGTTGCACCCCGGCGGGCACTCGCACGGCCCGCAGCCGGGAGCCGCGGAGGCGTCGATCGGCAAGCACTACTTCGACGAGCTCGCCGTGATGGTCGACACGTTCCGGCCACTGGAGATCGGCGAGGGCGGCCGGGCCTGCGACGACGGCGTCTACGCCCTCAGCTGGAACCGCGCGCTGCGGACCTGAACCTAATAACGTGGACGATCCGGCCTGGTGTACCGGCCGGATCGTTCAGGTTGTCTGCGGGCTACTGCCCGGTGCGCCCGTCTATGCACTCGCGTAGCAGGTCGGCGTGTCCACAGTGCCGGGCGTACTCCTCGATCATGTGGATCAAGATGTCGCGGACGCTCGCTTCCCGACCCGGTTCGAGGACCACCATCGCATCGAGGTCGGTCAGCCCGTCCAACCACTGGTCGGCATCGGCGATCTGCTCCCGCCAGGTGGCGAACGCGTCGTCGACCACGGCGGCGTCGGGAACAGCCCCGTTGAAGTCCAGATCAGGATCCTCATCGGTCCGGTACAACCGCGGGGCGTCCTGGTTGCCCCGTAGCCGGCGATAGAACCAGTTGTGCTCGACCCGGGCCATATGCCGGATCAGACCGAGCAGATTAAGGGTGGATGGCGGCACGGACCGGGTCGCGAGCTGCTCCGGCGTCAAATCCTCGCACTTCATGCCGAGGGTCAGCCGATAGTTGGAGAGATACTCCCGGATCGTGGCCAGCTCTCCCACCGGGTTGCCCTCCGTCCGCGGATCGTCCTCAGGTCGAGTCCACATCCCGTCGTAGCCGACGGTGGGGTGAGAGGTCATAGTCCTACTCTCGCCACCGAACCGGTCGCGCACCACCCTTTTCGTGGTTGACCAGGAGATCGTGAAGGATGTTGTGTCGTCGTCGACACAACATCCTTCACGATCTTTCGAGGCCCGACAGGCGCGGCTCGAGACCGAGGAACTGCCCGTAGCGACGAGCCGCCTCCTGCAGTGCCTCGACCTCGTCGTCGGCGAGCTCCCGCAGCGGAGTCAGCTCGAAGTCGACCCGGTCCTTGGCCAGCGTCCGCTTCATCCACGCCACCATCTGGCCGTCCACCAGGGCCATCCCCGTTGCCACCTCCCGTCCCCGCGGGTGCAGACCAGCGACATCCAGCACGTAACGCGAGTCCTGGTAGCCGCGATAGGTCTCGTCCAAGACCTGCAGCAGGTGTCCGCGCGGCTCCTGTTCAGGTGGCGGCGGGTCGCCTGGCGCGTGCCAGTAGGTGCGGCCGTCGTGCTCGAAGCTGTCGAGCTGTCCGCGTACCGCGGCCAAACCCTTGCGGACATCGGTCAACGTCAGGGTCGCCCAGTAGACCAGGTCCTTTTCCGTCGCCGGGCCGTGGCCGGTGAAATAGCGCAGCGCCAGCTCGGCGAGTGCATCCTCCCGTTCCAGCAGTCGCGGCTGCGGCACCCGGTCGGTCAGCAACGCGTAGCTGTGCTGCCCGTCGACGGGGCGGCCACTGCAGATCAGGGTCTGCAGCTCGAGGTGCGCGAGCAGGATCATCAGCCGCTGGCCGCTGGCCGCAACTCCGCGGGCAGCCAGTGCCTCGGCAAGCTGCGGACGGGTCAGCTGCCCTTCGCCGGCCAGGCTCTCCAGGACGGCGGCAGTCGCCCGGTCGAGCGCGGGCCGGTCCAGCTCGGTGAGCTGCTGAGCCG
>JBKPNA010000107.1:0-24818 GCA_046765695.1 Actinomycetota bacterium
GACGGCGGCCATGTCTTCGGGGTCGCGCCGGTAAGTGACGCGCTGCAGCAGGCAGGTTTCCGGATGACCCCGCAGGGACTCCGCCTCCGTCCCAGTTAGCTCCCTACGCCGCAGCTTGCGCCATCGCCCGCACGCGGGGCAGCGCGGTGACCCGCTCATCGGCGGCGGCCTCGATCAGCGCGAGCTTCTCGCTGACCAGGTTGAGCACGACCGACAACGGCAGATCCAACGCAGCGCACATGGCAGCGAGCAACTCGCTGGAGGCCTCCTTCTGACCACGTTCCACCTCGGACAGATAGCCGAGGCTGACCTGGGCCAGCTTGGAGACTTCACGCAGCGTCTTGCCCTGAGCCATGCGCTCCTCTCGAAGCGACTCGCCGATGAGTTCACGCAACAGCATCGGCCGCGCCGGGTCGTCGGATCGCATGAGCAAACTGTACCCAGCCCACCTGACAACACCAGAGTGGGCCGCGCGGTGGAATCCGAGCGTCATTAGGCGCCGGATAGTCGAGGCCCTGGCTGATCAGTCGCCGGTCCAGATGGAGTCGGGCGGGATCGGACCGACGCAGGTTTGCGATGCCACCGGCACGGCCAGGCACGCCGCCAACAGCTCTACGGCGTGAGCGACGGCAGCTGCCCGGATGGTCGGCCGGTCACCGCTGAGCCGCAGCTCGCGAACCTCGGTCAGCCCAGACGCGGGATGCGCCACAGCCACGTAGACCTCGCCGACTGGATGACCATCCTGAGGCTCAGGGCCGGCCACACCGGTGGTCGCCAGCCCCCAGTCGGCCTCACAGGTGCGACACACCCCAGCCGCCATCTCGGCCGCAGTCGGGCCCGCGACCGGACCGAGCTTAGCCAGAGTTGCGGGGTCGACCCCGGCCAAGCTGGCCTTGAGCCGCGTGGCGTAGCTGACGACTCCCCCGACGTAGGCGACCGAGGCGCCGGGCGCCGTGGTCAGCACGCCACCGAGCAGCCCGCCGGTCAAGGACTCCGCAGTGGCCAGGGTCTCCGATCTCCGGTGGAGTTCTGCGATGACCAGGTGAGCCGGACTGGCGCTCATCGCGCCGATGTCGCCCGCCGGCGGAGCCGCACCGCGTCGCGTACGTAGTCAAGGCCGCTGACCACGGTCAGCACCAGCGCCACCCACATCACGATCGTCGCCACGATCGAGGCCCACGGCGCCACTGCGGTCAGTGGCAGCAGGTAGAGGATGATGGCCAGCGCCTGGAACACGGTCTTTATCTTGCCGCCCCTGCCGGCGGCCATCACGCCGTAGCGCAACATCGCGAACCGCATCACCGTGATGCCCCATTCGCGGACCAGGATCACGATGGTGATCCACCATTGCAGCTCGCCGATCAGCGAGAGGCAGATCAGCGCCGTTCCGGTCAGCGCTTTGTCGGCGATCGGGTCGGCGAGCTTGCCGAACCGGGTGACGAGGTTGTGCTTGCGGGCCAGATGACCGTCCAAGGTGTCGGTCATGATGGCGAGCGAGAACACTCCAGCCGTCAGCACCCGCCACACCGGTTCGTCAGGATGCGCCAGCAGCATCCAGGCGAAGACCGGCACCAGCACGATGCGGAAGGCGGTCAGCGCGTTGGGAAGGTTCCAGGGGCTGGCCTCCGGGTCCGCGACCGGCGCCACCGGATGGGTTTCCGAAGGCGAGGCCGATGCCGCATCCCCGCCGGTGGCGCGCGGGTCGCCGGTCACCACGGCGCCACCGCCTCTGCCACCAGGTCGACACCTTCGCTGTCCACGACGACCGCATCCATCAGCTCGCCGACTCCGGGCCGGCGGGGCGCCAGTACCCGCACCGAGCCGTCGACCTCCGGCCCCTGGTGGGCCGCCCGCCCCAGCACCTCAGGCCCCAGCTCCTCGACCAGGATCCGCACCTGCTCACCGATCCGGGACGCGGCTCGCTGGCTGACCAGCTCCTCCGCCAGGTCGGCGGTTCGAGCGCGGCGAGCCTCCACCTCCGCAGCGGAGTGGGCGCCATCGAGCCGGCTCGCCTCGGTGCCCTCCTCGTCGGAGTAGCCGAACACCCCGATGGCGTCCAGCTGCGCGGCGGTCAGGAAGGCGTGCAACTCGGCCAGGTCCGCTTCGCTCTCCCCCGGGAAGCCGCAGATGACGTTCGAGCGGATCCCGGCCGCCGGGCTGGCCGCGCGAATCTGATCGATCAAGCCGAGAAAGGAAGCTCCGTCACCGAATCTGCGCATTCGGCGCAGCACCCCTGGGGCGGCGTGCTGGAACGACAGGTCGAAGTACGGCACCACCTTGTCGATGCCCGTCATGGCCGCTACGAGACCGGGCCGCATCTCGGCCGGCTGCAGGTAGGAGACCCGGATCCAGTCCAGCCCGTCGACAGCGGACAGTTCCTGCAGCAGCCGTTCCAGCAACCGGAGGTCGCCCAGATCCTTGCCGTAGCTGGAACTGTTCTCGCTGACCAGGAACAGCTCCCGAACCCCGTCGGCGACCAGCCAGCGGGCTTCCGCCAGGATGTCGGCAATCGGACGGGAGACGTAGGCGCCGCGAAACGCCGGGATGGCACAGAAGGTGCAACGCCGGTCACAGCCGGAAGCGATCTTCACGGGTGCCGTCGGTCCGCCGGCCAAGCGGCGTCGCGGGGTGCGTGGACCGCTGGCCGGAGCGTGACCCGGTACGGATACTCGTGCCACCGCGGCCGGTCGGGCCGCCGGAGCTATCGGCAGCAGCCGGCGGCGATCCCGCGGCACGTGTGATCGGTGCCGCGTTCCCGCCAGGACGGAGCGCAGCCGGCCGGCCACGTCTGCATAGTCGTCGAAGCCGAGCACGGCATCGGTCTCCGGCATCGCGTCGGCCAGCTCGTTCCCGTACCGCTCCGCGAGGCAGCCGACGGCGACCACCGTCTTCGCCCGGCCGGACTCCTTCAGGTCGGCCGCGGCGAGCAGCATGTCCACCGAGTCCTTCTTCGCCGCCTCGACGAAGCCGCAGGTGTTGACCATCACCGCGTCCGCGGCCTCGGGGTCTGCAACCAGGGCGAACCCGCCGTCGGCGAGCATGGCCGCCAGCTCCTCCGAGTCCACTTCGTTGCGGGCGCACCCCAACGTGACCAGATGAACGGTTGGGGCGGGGGGAGTCGGCATGGCGGTCCAAGTATTACCGATCCCGATAACTACCCCAGGCGGAGATTGTCCACGACCGCATCCAGCTCGTCGGGCTTGACCAGCACCTCACGCGGCTTGGAGCCCTCCGACGGCCCCACCACGCCGCGAGTCTCCAGGATGTCCATTAGCCGGCCGGCCTTGGCGAAGCCCACCCGAAGCTTGCGCTGCAGCATCGAGGTTGAGCCCAGTTGCAGGTTGACGACGAGCTCAACAGCCTGCAACACCAGGTCAAGATCGTCGCCGATGTCCTCCGCGACCTTCGCCGCCGACTCGGGTGCCGCCGTCACGTCCTCACGGTAGGTCGGGCTCAGCTGCCCGGTGACATGGGAGACGACGGCCCGGATCTCCTGCTCGGTGACCCAGGCGCCCTGGATCCGGATCGCCTTGCTCGATCCCATCGGCAGGAAAAGCCCGTCACCCTGGCCCACCAGCTTCTCAGCTCCCGGCTGGTCGAGGATCACCCGCGAGTCGGTCATCGAGGAGGTGGCGAACGCCAGCCGGCTGGGCACGTTGGCCTTGATCAACCCGGTGACCACATCGGTGCTCGGGCGTTGGGTGGCCAGCACCAGGTGGATCCCGGCGGCGCGGGCGAGCTGGGTGATCCGGACGATCGAGTCCTCCACGTCTCGCGGCGCCACCATCATCAGGTCGGCCAGCTCGTCGACGATGACCAGCAGGTACGGGTAGGGCGCCAGCACGCGTTCGGAATCCGGCAGCGGCTTGGCGGTGCCGGCACGGACGGCCTTGTTGAAGTCGTCGACGTGCCGGAAGCCGAAGGCGGCCAGGTCGTCGTAGCGCATGTCCATCTCCCGCACCACCCATTGCAGCGCCTCGGCCGCCTTCTTGGGGTTGGTGATGATCGGGGTGACCAGGTGCGGGACGCCTTCGTACGCGGTCAGCTCCACCCGCTTCGGGTCGACCAGCAGCATCCGCACCTCATCGGGGGTGCTGCGCATCATCACGGAGGTGATCATGGAGTTGATGAAGCTGGACTTGCCGGAGCCGGTCGCCCCGGCCACCAGCAGATGGGGCATCTTGGACAGGTTGGCCACGACGTAGCCGCCCTCCACGTCCTTGCCGAGGCCCACCGTCATGGGGTGGTGGTCGTTGCGCGCCTTGGCCGACCTGAGCACGTCACCCAGTGAGACGACTTCCTTGTCGGAGTTGGGGATCTCGATCCCGATCGCCGACTTGCCGGGTATCGGGGACAGGATCCGGACGTCCGCACTGGCCACCGCGTACGCGATGTTGCGGCTGAGCGCGGTCACCTTCTCCACCTTCACCGCGGGGCCCAGCTCCACCTCGTACCTGGTCACGGTCGGACCGCGGCTGTAGCCGGTCACCCGCGCGTCGATCTCGAACTGGGCCAGCACCTCGGTCAGCCGGTGCACGACCGCGTCCGAGGCTCGCGTCCGGGCTTTGTGCACGCTGCCCGACTTGAGCACGGATGTGTCCGGCAGCAGGTACTGCACGTCACCGGACAGCTGCAGCTGCTCCATCCGCTGCGGCATCGGGGAGTGGTGCGGAGCAGCCAGCTCCTCGGCCTCACCGTGCACCGTGACGCCAGGCGGCAGGCCGGCAGTGACCGTCCGGGAGTCGGAGCTGCGCAAGTCCTCATCCCGACCGGCCTCGCCCTCGTCCCCGGACTCGTCGAACCCTCCAGGCAGCGGCCGCCGGCCCCGCTTCGTCGAGCCGTCGCCCACGACCGGGGTGTCGTAGGCCTCATCCACGCCGAACTCCAGCTCGGGGAGCACCTCGCCCTCGATCACGACGTCCCGACCCGCCAGCCGGTTCCGTGCCGCGCGGATCCGCTGGGGGATCTGATGCAACGGCAGCCCGAGCACCACCAGAACTCCGAATAGCAGCAGCAGGACCAGCAGCGGGACCGCGACGTAGACCGAGAGCAGGTCGGCCAGCAGGCTGGAGGAGATGTAGCCGACGATCCCGCCGGCCGCCCGCAGCCGCTCTGGATGGTTGGTCTCCGGCAGTCCGCGGGCGATGTTGATCAGGCCGAGCAGGCCGAACAAGATTGCCGTCCAGCCGATCACCTGCCGGCCCGCAGGTCCGTTCCGGTCGGGGTGGCGCAGCGTTCGCCACGCCATCAAAGCCAGCAGCACCGGTGCCAGATAGCCCAGCGCGCCGATCACGTCGGCGACGGCGACGTGGATGGCATCGCCTACCCGACCGGGCAACCCCCACCAGAACTCGGCTCCGACCACGATTGCGCAACCGACGAGGAACAGGCCGATGCCGTCCCGACGCAGCGCCGGGTCCACATCCGGTGCGTCCGGCCCGACACCGCGTGCGGCATTGCCGACCAGATGCGCGATCCCTGTCCACGTCCCGACGACCGCCCGGCCGAGCACCTGCGGCCAGGGCCGACGCCGCCGGTAGGACCGCCGGACGACTGGGCGGTCACGGCGAGTGCTGGACCCCGACGACCGCGGCCTTCTCCGGCGCACGGGTCGCGTGGTCGCACGCGGTGTGGTGGTCTTCTTGCTCCGGGCCGGCTGCGGCTTCGCGGCCTGGCGCTGCGCACCAGATCCGTTACGAGGCCGCGCGGGGGAAGACGCGCGGGTCGCCATGAGGCGAGGCTACGCGAAACCCCGGCCAAACCCCCAGGTCACACGCCGAGCGCAGACCTGCCTCACGGACGGGCGCGGAAGTGGTCGAAGCCTGCTGCCGATGCCCACGGTGTGCTGTTGACCAGCACCGCAGCCAGATTCTGGCCCGGAGGAAGCACCCGACCGACCACCCGCCAGCCGTCCGGAACGGTGGCGGTTTCGGGGAAGGTCGCGGCCAGGGCGTGGTCCTCTCCGCCGGTCAGCACCAGGGCGTACGGGTCGGTGCCGGTGGCGGCAGCGACCGCTTGCAGCGGCTCGGCAACCTCGAACGCCGACTGGTCGAGGTCGATGGTGACACCCGAGGCCGCCGCGATGTGGCCCAGGTCCGCGAGCAGGCCGTCGGAGACGTCGATCATGGAGCTCGCGCCGGCCGCCGCCGCCACCGCACCGGCGCCGTAGTTCACCGAAGGCACCCGGTGGGCCTCGACGACCACCCTGGGGGAACGGAAACCCCGGGCGAGCACCACAAGCCCGGCGGCCGCCCAGCCGAGCCTGCCGTGTACGGCAACCAGGTCACCAGGCCGTGCCCCGGACCGCAGCACCGGCGCCCGGCCGTCAAGTCCGCCCAGCACGGTGACCGCCACCGTGATGTCCCGCGCCCGGGTGAGGTCACCGCCCACCAGGCTGACGCCGGCGGTCCGGCTCTCCTCGGACATCCCGGCGGCGAATTCGAGCGCCCAGCTCACCTCCAGGTCAGGTGGTGCGGAGAAACCGACCACGAGCGCGGTGGCCCGCGCACCCATCGCCTCCAGGTCGGAGATGTTGACGGCGACCGCCTTGCGACCGACGTCGCGCGCCGGGGACCAGTCGCGGCGGAAGTGCACGCCCTCCACCAGCACGTCGACAGACGTCACCAGCGGTGGGTCGACGGCCAGCACCGCCGCATCGTCGCCCGGTCCGACCAGCACCTCCGGGCCGAGCTGCTGGTCCGCGGTGATCGTCTCGACGAGGGAGAACTCGCCGTAGCCACCCAGCGTCGCCGAACCGGCCGCGGCGATCACGCGCGGTTCGCTGGCGGTGTAGCGTGACGCACATCGCGAGCGTACGCGGTCCAATTCCGGCGTGCTGACGTGGTAGATCCTGAAAGCCCCGCAGGTGAAACGAGGAGGTTTCTACATGGTCGTCCAGGCCTACATCTTGGTTCAGACCAACGTCGGCAAGGCGGCAGAGGTCGCGACCGCTATCGGCAACATTCAAGGCGTCACGCTGGCCGAGGACGTCACCGGACCGTACGACGTGATCGTCCGGGCCGAGGCGTCCAGCGTCGACGAGCTGGGCCAGCTGGTCGTCGCCAAGGTGCAGGCCGTGCCGGGGATCACGCGTACGGTGACCTGCCCAGTGGTGCACATTTGATTTTGGTCTGGCCGCTCGCGCATCGCGACTGATCAAATCGGCTAGCGCAAACCTAAGGGCCGCTGCTGGGCCAGCCGGATCAACTGCTCCACCAGCTCCGGGTACGGCACCCCGGTGGCCGCCCACATCCGCGGGAACATCGAGTGCTGGGTGAAGCCCGGCATGGTGTTGATCTCGTTGACCACCACCCTGCCGTCCGTGGTCAGGAAGACATCGACCCGAGCCAGGCCCTCGCAACCGATCGCCTCGAAGGTGCGGACCGCCAGCCGCTGCACCTCGGCCGCGACGTCGGGATCGACATCGGCCGGTACGTCCAGGCTCACCCGTTCGTCGGGCAGGTACTTGGCCTCGAAGTCGTAGAAGCCACCATCCCGGCCGACCCGGATCTCGGCCACCGTGCTGGCGCGGGGCGGGCCGCCGTCAAGGTCGGCCAGGACTCCGCACTCCAGCTCCCGGGCTCCGACGAAGCCCTGCTCGATGATGATCTTGGGATCGTGGCGCTGGGCCAGCTCGATCGCGCCGGTCAGCCCGTCCGGCTGGTCCAGTCGGCTGATGCCGAGACTCGACCCGCCGCGCGCCGGCTTGACGAACAGCGGATAGTGCAGGGCTGCGACGGCCTCCAGGCAGGCTGCCTGGTCCCGGGCCCATTCCGCCGGCGTGATCGCGACGAACGGGCCGACCGGCACGCCACTGGCCCCCAGGACCAGCTTCATGAAGTGCTTGTCCATGCCGATCGCACTGGCCAGCACACCGGCGCCGACGTAGCGGGTGCCCATCATCTCGAACATCCCCTGGATGGTGCCGTCCTCGCCGAACGGTCCGTGCAACAGTGAGATGGCGACGTCGATCGGGCCCAGCTCACGTAACGCCGACCGCTGCCGCACGGCCAGCTCCGTACCTGCTGGAGCACGCAGCAACACCGCGTCGGCGGAGTTCTCCCCCAGCTCGGGCAACCTGCCGTCGGTGATACGCAACCCCGCGATGGCGTCCGGATCGACGGAGATCCAGCGCCCCGACCGGGTGATGCCGATGCCGACCACGTCGAACCGGTCCGGGTCGAGCACTCCCACCACCCCGGCCGCTGTCAGGCAGGAGATCTGATGTTCGCTGCTGACCCCGCCGAAGACGACGGCGACCCGGGTACGCGCCGAGACGTCGGTGTGGACAGTGGCCGTTGCGGCAGTCACGAGAACCGACCTTATAGGCGCAAGGCCCGGTGCGCCGGTAGCACGTGAGACTGAGCACATGACCGCTCCGATCTCCGAGTACAGTCCCGCCCACCATCTCGAGACGCTGGCGGTGACCGCCGGCCGGCCGCCGCGCCGCGCCGGGGCGACACTGAACCCGGCCGTCCACCTCGCGTCCACCTACGTCGGCAGCCACAGTCTGGACACCGTCGGCTACGGCCGCGACGGCAACGAGACGTGGCAGGCGCTGGAGGAGGTGTTCGGGGCACTGGAAGGGGGCAGGGCGCTCACCTTCGCCTCCGGCATGGCCGCGTGCCAATCCATCCTGGAGCTGCTCGATCCCGGAGCGGTGATCGTGCTCCCGGGCGAGTGCTATCTCGGCGTGGCCGCCGCTGTTGACGCCCGCGCCGCCCGCTACGGCTGGACGCTCCGTCGGGTGAACGTCGCGGACACCGACGCCGTGCTCGCGGCCGCCGACGGTGCGGACCTGGTCTGGCTGGAGTCGCCGACGAACCCGATGATCGACGTCGCCGACCTGCCGCGGATCGGCGCCGAACTGGGCGGGAACGTCCCGCTGGTGGTGGACAACACGTTCGCCACTCCCCTGCTGCAGCGTCCGCTGGATCTCGGCGCAGACATCGTGATGCACTCGGTCACCAAGATGCTGTCCGGGCACTCCGACGTGCTGCTCGGAGCGGTGGTGACCCGGCCGGAGGATCACTCGACCCGGTCCGCTCTGGAAACGGCTCGGCACAACTTCGGCGCCATTCCCGGACCGATGGAGGCCTACCTCGCCCTGCGGGGTGTGCGCACGTACCCGCTCCGGCTGGCGCAGGCTCAGGCCAACGCGCAGATTCTCGCCGAGCGGCTGGCCGGGCATCCGGCCGTTCGGCGGGTGCGATATCCCGGACTGCCAGACGATCCGGGCCACGAGCGGGCGGCCAGCACGATGGCCGGCTTCGGCTCCCTGATCTCCATCGAGCTGGCCGACGCGCAAACCTGCAACGCCCTCATCGCTGCCTGCAGCCTGTGGGTGTTCGCCACCAGCCTTGGCGGGGTCGAGTCCACCTTCGAGCGACGCCGCCGGTGGCCGGACGAGCTCCCCACCGTGCCGGAGAGCCTGATCCGCATGTCCGTTGGCATCGAGCACGTCGAGGACCTGTGGGCGGATCTGGCGCAGGCCCTCGACACGCTCCGCTGAGGGGCCTGGTCAGTAGCGTTCCGGCTTCGCCGACCTGGACATCAGCGCGGTGATCATCTCGACCGGGGTCAGCCGACCGGCGATCACGGCGGCGACATTCTCCACGATCGGCATCTCGACGCCGTGCCGGGCCGCCAGCTCCTGGATCGAGGAACACGACTTCACTCCCTCGGCAACCTGACGGGTCGAGCTGGTGATCTCGGCAACCGTACGACCCCGGCCGAGCTCCTCACCGAAGGTTCGGTTCCGGGACAGCGGCGACGAGCAGGTGGCGACCAGGTCGCCGAGGCCGGCCAGGCCGGAGAACGTGTACGGGTCGGCGCCCAGCGCGACACCCAGCCGGCTGATCTCGGCCAACCCGCGGGTGATCACAGATGCTGTTGCGTTCGCGCCGAGACCGAGGCCGATCGCCATGCCCACCGCGAGAGCGATCACGTTCTTGGTCGCCCCGCCCAGCTCGCAGCCGATCACGTCGGTGTTCGTGTACGCCCGGAACCGTGCAGTGTGGCAGGTCCGCTGCAGCGCCTCAGCCGTGGTCGGTGAGACACTGGCCACGACGCTGGCCGAGGGCTGCCGCTCGGCGATCTCCCGCGACAGGTTGGGCCCGGTGACCACGGCGATGTGGTCGGCGGGCACATCGGCGACGTCGGCGATCACCTCGCTCATCCGCAGCCCGCTGCCCAGCTCGATCCCCTTGGCCAGGCTCACCACGATCGCCGCCTCCGGAATCGACCAGTGCTCCAGATTGGCTCGCAGCGACTGGGCCGGCACCGCGAGTACCACGAAGTCCGCACCCTCCATCGCCTGGTGCGGGTCGCTGACCGCCCGCAACGACGCTGGCAGCGCAATGGTCGGAAAGTAGTCGGGGTTGCGGTGTTCAGCGTTGATCCGCTCGGCGAGCTCGGGGCGCCGCGCCCACAGCGTGACCTCGTTGTGCGCATCGGTCAGCACCAGGGAGAAGGCGGTGCCCCAGGACCCGGAGCCCATCACGGTGACGCGCTGCGGTGAGCCGGCGGGCCCGGTCACGACGTGTCCTCTCGCGGTGGTGCGGGCTGCCGCGGGTCCAAGCGCGAGACGGGCGGCTGCTGCTGCCGCAGCTCCGCGACCAGGGCCGCGATGGCGTCCATGATCGTCGAGGTTGCCTGCTCCAGCACGGCTCCGGTGACCGGCTCGGCCCGAAACTCGTCGAGCGGCACCGGGTCGCCGGCGACCAGCCGCAGCGTCTTGCGGGGAAACAGGTGGGGAAAGCGGATCTCCTTGCCGTACATCAGTTCCTGCGCGCCCCACTGGCCGATCGGGATGACCGGACAGCCCGTCCGCAGTGCGATCCGGGCTGCGCCGGTCCTACCCTTCATCGGCCAGAGGTCCGGGTCGCCGGTGATGGTGCCCTCGGGATAGACCACCACGGCCCGGCCCTGACCGATGGCTTCGACGGCGGCAAGCAGTGCATCCGCCGACTGCGCCGACTGGCGCTGCACCGGGATCTGACCGCAGGCCAGGAGAATCCGGCCGAGCACCGGGTAGCGGAAGAGCGAGGCCTTGGCCAGGAACCGCGGCCAGCGGCCGGAGAAGGCCAGGAACTGACCAAGAGCCAGTGGGTCGACATTGGAGATGTGGTTGGCGACGAAGATCACGCCGCCGGTCTGCGGGATCTTGTCTTGGCCGCGCCAGTCACGGCGGGTCAGCGGTCGCACGATCACGTCGAGCAGCCACACGACGACGAAGATGGTGCCGCGACCTGGTTCGGTGTTGGCCTGGGCCAATGATCGCGACACCATCGAATTCCATCACAGTCGGCGGCTGGACCGGCCACCCGCGCGTGGCAGCATCGGTAGCTGATGGACAACCTGCAGATCACCAGACGCGCCGGCGCGGTCGTCGCCCTCAAGCCGAGTGAGTACGCCAAGTCGCGGCTCGGACTGCCTGCTCCGCTCCGGCAGCGGCTGGCCTGGACCATGGCGCTCGACACATTGCAGGCCTTGACGAATGCACTGCCCGACGTGGTGGTGGTCAGTGCGCAGCCGGCTCTGGCATCTCGGCTCAGCCGGGCGGGGATTCGAGCCCAGGTGGTGATGGAGCCGCCGCGGTCGGGAATGAACGCCGCCTTGGCGTACGGAGCCGAGCGGCTTCGGGCCGCTGGAATCGCCACCGTCCTGGCGTGCGTCGGTGATCTGCCCGCCTTGCGGGTCGGCTCGGTGCTGCGCGTGCTGGAGACCTCCCGACCCTTCCCGCGTACGTTCCTGCCGGACAGCTCCGGAGTCGGCACCACGATGGTCGTGGCCAACACCGGGCGGCTCGATCCTCATTTTCAGGGCCGATCCGCGGCAAGGCACCGGGCCAGCGGGGCGCTCCCGCTCACCACCGAAGTGCTGGGCGAGCCGTTGACGGACGCGCGCCAGGACGTCGACACCGAGGTGGATCTCGCCATGGTGATCGGGCTCGGTGTCGGGCCGCACACTGCGGCACTGGTCGATCGGCACACCGCCCGCCTCGGAAACTACCGCCAGATCACGGCGACAGGTTCAGTAGATGATCATGGACGGCAGCTCGCCGTTACGGCGGCTGGGCGGCGGGTCCCCATGGCGGACGGTGCTCTCGGCGACGGGCTACGGCAGGTACGTTCGGGTCAGCGGCTGCACGCCGTCACCTCGTCGGAGGTCGTGCTGTCCGCCTGGCTGTGACGAAGGCAAGGGCACGACCCCTCGAGCCTCCGCCGGCATGACGCCTCAACAGGTTCCTGGACACGCCGAAGTCAGCTCTTCTTCTTGGCGGCCGCCTTCTTGACCGGCGCGCTGTTCGTCGGGATCTTCTTGGCGCCCGAGACGTAGGCCTTGAGGTCGGTACCGGCCCGGAACCGGGGAACCGCCGTGGCCTCGGCCGGCTTGCGCTCGCCGGTTCGGGGGTTGCGGACCATGCGGGCCGAGCGGTGCACCTTCTCGAACACCCCGAACCCGGTGATCGAGACCTTCTCACCAGCGGCGGTCTGGTAGGTGATGGTGGACACCACCGCGTTGAGGGCTTTCGCTGCTTCGGACTTGCTGCCGTCGAAATGGGCTGACAGCGCCTCAATCAGTTCCGCCTTGTTCATTCTTTCCTTCCCTGGCCGTTTTCGGCGACGGCTGCAGGAATTACGGTAGGGAAGATCGTCAGGTCAGACAATCACTCCGCCCGAGAATTGTGCTGCAGCAGGGAAAATACCGCGATTGGTCCCTCCAGGGTCCGGGCGCGGTCCAAACGCGGTCCGTCGCGCCTAGTGTCGTGCAAAGGAAGTCTCTTACCGTTTCGCGACGCCCAGGCACGCACCTCGCGGCGTTCTCCTCGGTCGCGTTGCGACTCGGCAGCTCGTCGACGTTCCCTTGCTGCCCTTCGGGCAGGTGCGATGCACGCACCTGAACGCCGCCAAACGGCAAGGAACTTCCCTTACACGACACTAGGATTCCGCGCAGTCCTCAGCGCTCGGCCGCAACCTTGGCGGGCAGCGTGGCCGGCTTGAATGCCGGACGGTTTCGCTCGAACTCGTCGATCTGCTCGGCATGGCGCAACGTTAGGCCGATGTCGTCCAACCCCTCCATCAATCGCCACCGGGTGTAGTCATCGATCTCGAACGCCGTCTCGAAACCGTCCGCCGTGACCTGCCGCTCGACCATGTCGACCGTGATCGGCGCGGCCGGGTGGGCCTCGATGTAGTCCCACAGCTCTTCGACGACCTTCTGCTCGATCACTCCGACGAGCAGCCCGGCCTTGCCCGAGTTGCCGCGGAAGATGTCGCCGAAGCGCGAGCCCAGGACCACCTTGAAGCCGTAGTTCTGCAGCGCCCAGACCGCGTGCTCGCGAGACGATCCGGTACCGAAGTCCGGCCCGGAGACCAGAATGGTCGCGCCAGAGTACTGCGGCAGGTTGAGCACGAAGTTGGGGTCGTCGCGCCAGGCGGCGAAAAGCCCGTCCTCGAACCCGGTCTTGGTCACCCGCTTGAGGTAGACCGCCGGGATGATCTGGTCGGTATCGACATTGCTGCGCCGCAACGGCAGGGCGGTACCGGTGTGCCTGGTGAAGCTATCCATGGCTGGCGACCTCCTCCTTCAAATCGGCCGGCGAGCTCAGGCGGCCGGTGACCGCGGTCGCCGCCGCCACCAACGGCGAGACCAGGTGCGTACGCCCACCCCGGCCCTGCCGGCCCTCGAAGTTGCGGTTGGACGTCGACGCCGACCGCTCCCCCGGAGCCAGCTGGTCCGGATTCATGCCAAGGCACATCGAGCAGCCCGCCGCCCGCCACTCGGCGCCGGCGTCCTTGAAGATCACGTCGAGTCCCTCCGACTCTGCCTGCAACCGCACCCGCGCGGATCCTGGCACCACGAGCATTCGTACCGAGTCGGCAACGTGGTGTCCCTCGATCACCCCGGCCGCCGCCCGCAGGTCCTCGATCCGGCCGTTGGTGCAGGAACCGAGGAAGACGGTGTCGACAGCGATCTCCCGCATCGGCTGGCCTGGTTGCAGCGCCATGTACTCCAGCGCCTTGCTCGCCGCCGTCCGGTCGGCCTCCTCGGCGAACGTCTCGGGATCGGGTACCGACGCCGCGAGCGGGACGCCCTGGCCGGGATTGGTGCCCCAGGTGACGAACGGACTCAGTGCCGACGCGTCCAGGTCCACCTCGGCGTCGAAAACGGCATCCGGGTCGCTGACCAACGTTGACCAGTAGGCCACCGCCGCATCCCAGTCCTCGCCCTCCGGTGCATGGGGACGGCCACGGAGGTAGCTGAAGGTCGTCTCGTCCGGAGCGATCAGGCCGGCCTTGGCACCCCACTCGATGCTCATGTTGCAGATCGTCATCCGGCCCTCCATGGAGAGTGCCTCGATGGCGGAACCGCGGTACTCCACGATGTAGCCCTGGCCGCCGCCCGTTCCCACCTTCGCGATCAGCGCGAGCACGATGTCCTTGGCCGTCACGCCGGGCGGCAGCTCGCCTTCCACGTTGACCGCCATGGTCTTCGGCCGGGCCTGGGGCAGCGTCTGGGTGGCCAGCACGTGCTCGACCTCGGAGGTCCCGATACCGAACGCGATCGCGCCGAACGCGCCGTGGGTGGAGGTGTGGGAGTCGCCGCAGACGACCGTCATCCCGGGCTGGGTGAGGCCGAGCTGCGGTCCGATGATGTGCACAATGCCTTGATCGAGGTCGCCGAGGCTGTGGATACGGATCCCGAACTCGGCCGCGTTCCTGCGCAGCGTCTCCACCTGGGTACGCGACACCGGGTCCGCGATCGGCCGGTCGATGTCCAGCGTGGGGGTGTTGTGATCCTCGGTGGCCAGGGTGAGGTCGGGGCGGCGTACCGGCCGACCGGCCTGTCGCAGCCCGTCGAAGGCCTGCGGGCTGGTGACCTCGTGCACCAGGTGCAGGTCGATGAACAGCAGGTCCGGCTCACCCTCGGCCGACCGTACGACGTGGTCGTCCCAGATCTTCTCGCTCAAGGTCTTGGCCATGGCGGCAGGCTTTCTCCTTCGACGATGCTCGTAGATTTGCATTCCAACATCCGAGACGGCAGTATCAATCCATGGACAACACTAGCGGTGTCGGCGTGCTGGACAAAGCCGCCCAGGTCCTGAGCGCGTTGGAGACCGGTCCGACGACCCTCGCCGGGCTGGTCGCCGCCACCGGCCTGGCCCGCCCGACAGCCCATCGCCTCGCCGTTGCCCTTGAGCATCATCGACTGGTCGGCCGCGACCTGCAAGGGCGCTTCGTGCTCGGTCCACGGCTCGGTGAGCTCGCCTCGGCGGCCGGTGAGGACCGGCTGCTGGCGACCGCCGGCCCCGTACTGGCTCGGCTCCGTGACATCACCGGTGAGTCCGCACAGATGTTCCGCCGGCAAGGCGACTACCGGATCTGCGTGGCGACCGCCGAGCGGATGTCGGGCCTGCGGGACAGCGTGCCGGTCGGCACCCAGCTGACGATGAGCGCCGGTTCGGCGGCCCAGGTGCTGCTGGCCTGGGAGGAGCCGGAACGGATGCAGCGGGGGCTGCGCGGCAGCCGTTACTCCGCAGTCCAACTGGCCGCCGTACGCCGGCGCGGCTGGGCACACTCGGTCGGCGAGCGTGAGGCCGGGGTGGCCTCGGTGTCGGCTCCGGTGCGATCTCCGTCGGGCAAGGTGATCGCGGCGGTCAGCGTCTCGGGGCCCATCGAACGGCTGTCCCGCCAGCCCGGCCGGCTGCACGCGCCGGCCGTGATGGCCGCGGCCGAGCGGCTGAGCGACGTGCTGCGGCGCAGCGGTGGCGAATAATCCGCTGCGCGGCCTAGTGCCCTCCGTCAGGAAGGGCACTAGCGAACTCCAGGTCTCCCGCAGTGTCCGCCCAGCCCGTTAGGTTGGAGGATATGCAGGCTCCAGACATTCACCGGGCAGCGAGAGCGGAGCGGGCCTTCCATCGTTGGCGAGCTCGACGCGCGCGCGAGGCGGGTCACCAACCGCGTGTGATTCCCTATACCGGTTACGGCTCGACCAGCTGGATCCGCATCCTGGGGCGGGCCGTACTGGTCAAGGAGCCGGCTGAGCCGAAATCGGAGCCGACCGGGGCGCGTGGCTGGCGGAACCTCATCAGCGCGCCCATCGAGAATGCGCCGGTTCGGGTCGAGGTGGCCGGCAGCAGCCACACCGTGTCGGCTGATGTCGGGGGCGTCATCGACGTGAAGCTGGACGTTCAGCTGCCGCCGGGCTGGCATTCGATTCAGCTCAGCACTGAGGACTCCGAGTCTGCGACCGCGCTCGTGTTCGTGGTCGACCCCCAGGTCACGTTCGGCATGGTGTCCGACATCGACGACACCGTGATGGTGACGGCCCTGCCCCGTCCCCTGCTGGCGGCCTGGCACACCTTCGTGGTCAACGAGCACGCCCGCGCCACCACTCCCGGCATGCCGGTGCTGTACGAGCGGCTGACCAGCAAGCACCCGGGCGCTCCGATCATCTACCTGTCGACGGGGGCCTGGAACGTCGCACCCACTCTGACCCGCTTCCTGTCCCGCAATCTCTATCCAGCGGGTGCTCTGCTGCTGACCGACTGGGGACCGACGGCGGACCGCTGGTTCCGCAGTGGGCGGGAGCACAAGCGGACCATGCTGGAGCGGTTGGCTGAGGAGTTTCCGCAGATCAAGTGGCTGCTGATCGGGGATGACGGGCAGCACGACCCGGCCATTTACAGTGACTTCCTGAGCCAGCATCCCGATCGCGTTGTGGCTGTGTGCATCCGGCAGCTGACCCCTGGCGAAGCGGTGCTGGCCGGCAGCACTCTGCGCGATCCCGACAAGGCGCCCTCGAACGGCTCGACGGTGCCGTGGCTCCATGCCCCCGACGGGGCGGAGCTGGCTGACAAACTCGAGCGGATCGGCTTGCTGGACCCAGCTCCGCAGCAGCCCGAGGTGCGAGCCTGAGCGCGTGGGCCGCCCGAGGCTGATCCTGGTCACCGGCCCGCCGGGCGCCGGCAAGACGACGCTGGCGTGTGCGCTGGCGACCGCGATCGGCTGCCCGGTGGTGTCGCGGGATGCCATCAAGGAGGGGCTTGTCGCGGCGGAGCCGGGCTTTGCCGCAACGACCGACGACGTCCTGACGGCACGGGCGTACCAGGTGTTCTTCGCCGTGCTGGAGCTGCTGCTTGGGGCGGAGGCCACCGTCGTCGCGGAGGCCGCCTTCGGACACCAGCGCTGGGAGCAGGGCCTTGGGCCGCTGACCGACCTTGCCGACCTCCGGGTGATTCGCTGCCAGCTGAGCGACGCGGAGGCGCGGTCGCGCATGCAGCGACGGCTTGACGTGAGCCCGACGCGGGCGGCTCATGCCGACCGGGAGCACCTGCTGTCACCACCGAACTTCGAGCCAGTTGCCTTGGCCGCTCCCACCCTGGATGTGCAGACCAGAGCCGGGTACCAGCCGGCACTCGAGTCGGTGGTCGCGTTCTGCCGGACGTGACCGGACGGCATAGTAATCAACTCGAAACGCACAGAAGCGAACGTCAGTTCGATAATGGCCTATGTCCACCGCCGACGAGACCCACGCCGCGCAGCTGCACGGCGAGGCCCTGCTGGCAGCATTGCGGTCCGAACTGCAGCCGTTGATCGATCACGTTGCCCGGCATGCCGGCGGCCGAGACGACCTGCGCGCCCAGTGCGCCGGACTGATCGCCGGCTGGTGGTTCGCTTCACCCGCCACGCAGCAGGGACACGAGCTGATCGCGGTGGGACTGCTGCTGCTGGCCGGCCCGGTCGACCGTGACCTGCTGGTGCACTGGGTCCGAGTCGGCTTCGATCGCCGGATCAGGTCGACCACCTCATACGACCCCAGCCGCTAGGCCGTCGGCTTGAGCTGCTTCCGATCCGCATCTGGAGCCGGAAGTATGACCACAATGCTTTCTACCGACTCCAGCCTTTTTGACCGCTAGGGGCGTCACCGTGCCGGCATCGCAAAGTCACGTCCGTCCGGGAACGCGGATGGGTGCAAGCCTGATCGCTGACGGCGCGACATTTCGGGTGTGGGCGCCGGCAGCAACCGCTGTATATGTCGTGCGAGGCGGGATCGACAACTACCGACCAGCGGAGACCGACCTCCTGGTCAAACAGCCGGACTCCGAGGACTGGGCGGGCTTCTTTCCCGGCGTCCAGGACGGCACGAAGTACCGGTACTTCGTTGTCGGGCCACGGGGCGCGGGGTTCAAACGTGATCCCTGGGCGCGTGAGCTGGAACTGGCGGGCTATCCCGACTGTGACTGCATCGTGCGGGACCCCGCCGACTACACCTGGCACGACGCGGCCTATCTGCCGCCGAGGCTGAAAGACCTGGTTGTCTACCAGCTGCACATCGGGGTGTTCTATGCCGGCGACGGCCGCGGCCGCGACATTCGGCGAGGCAGAACCGCCAAGTTGCTCGACGCACTGGACCGGGTGAAATACCTGGCCGACCTCGGTGTCACGGCATTACAACCGCTCCCATTCGTGGAGTTCCAGGGCGAATGGAGTCTCGGCTACAACGGGACCGACCTGTTCTCCCCCGAGATGGACTACTGCCTCTCTCCGGCGGAGCTGGAGCCCTACCTGAGAAGAGTGAACGACCATCTCGCCCGATGGGGGCACCCGCCGTTGAGCGGCGCCCAGCTCAGCGGGCAGGTGAACCAGCTCAAGGCATTCGTCGACATCTGCCACCTCTATGGCCTCGCGGTTCTCCCCGATGTCGTCTACAACCACGCGGGCGGCAACCTGGATCGGCAGAGCATGGACGACTTCGACTTCGCCGCGGACGCTGAGGGCTGGAACAACGCGTACTTCTCCACCGCCGGCTGGGCGGGCGGCCGGGTGTTCGCGTACGACAAGCCTGCGGTCCGGCAGTTCCTGACCGCGAACGCACAGATGTTGCTGGACGAGTATCACGTCGACGGGCTGCGGTTCGACGAGGTGACCGTGATCGATGCCAACGGCGGCTGGGGGTTCTGTCAGCAGCTGACCCAGGCCGTGCACGCGGATCACCCACGGGCCGCGCTGATCGCCGAGTACTGGGGCGAGCACCGGAGCCTTGCGGTGACCCAACCGCCAGGCGGCATGGGATTCGACATCGCCTACGGCGACGGCATTCGAGACAGCGTGCGACGCGCGCTTGCCGAGGCCTCTCGTGGCGCTGCCGCGACAGTCGACCTGGAGCAGATAGCCCGTGAACTGTGCAGACCGGCCGCCGAGCCGTTCGCCTGGCCGTCGTACAACTGTCTGGAGAACCATGATCTGGTTCTCGATGCCGACGGCGATCACAGGAAACCGCGGATCGCTCGGCTCGCCGACCCCAGCAATCCACGGTCCTGGTATGCCCGGAGCAGGGCTCGGGTGGCGACCGGACTGTTGCTCACCTCATCAGGGATACCGATGCTCTTCATGGGTCAGGAGTTCCTGGAGGACAAGCTCTGGTCCGACAACCCGAACCGCGACGACCTCTTCCTGTGGTGGGCGGGGCTCGACGGAGCGGACAAGCACATGGCCGATTTTCAGCGCTTCACCCGGGACCTCATCTCGCTGCGCCGCTCCCAGCCAGCGCTACGCGGCGAGGCGATCGGCGTCTTTCATGTCGACCCGACCAATCGGGTGCTGGCGTTCCAACGCTGGCTGGCCGGGGCCGGCCGTACGGTGGTCGTCGTCGCGAGCCTGTCCGAGTCGTCGTTCGAGAGCGGCAGCTACCAGCTCGGCTTCCCCGGTGCAGGGACCTGGTTGGAGGTGCTCAACAGCGACTACTACGACAACCTCCCCAATCCGTCGGTGCGAGGCAATGGAGGGAGGGTCCAGGCCGATGGGCCGGCTCGGGACGGTTTCGATACCTCCGCCGGGATCACCATCCCTGCGAACAGCATCCTGGTATTCGCGCGGGATCACGGCGACTGACCACGCTCCCGGACTTCCTCTCCTCGCCAGATCATCCGCAGCGATCCAGGTCCGGAGGCCACCAGCTCTTGGTGCTGCCATGATTCCCGTCTGGGGTCAGCTCGATGGTTGGAGGCCGCGGTGGTGCTGCTCTTGACTTTGCTCAGTGGCGTGGCGTGGACCGTCGTGTACATCGTCTCGATTCGGATCGGTTTCACCCAGCGGACCTACGCGATCCCACTGGCAGCTCTTGCCCTCAACATCGCCTGGGAGTCGATCTACGCCGTCCACGGCCTGATCACCGACCGTTCGGTGCAGACCTACGTCAACCTGGCCTGGGGTCTGGCCGACTTGGTGATCGTGTACACGTTCTTCCGGTTCGGCCGCGCCGAGTTTCCCGGGTTCTTGAGCCGTTGGATGTTCACCGGCTGGGGGATTCTGGTCATCGCCAGCGCGTTCGTAGTCCAGTGGCTGTTCATCGCCGAATTCGGTTGGGGGCGGGCGGCGCCGTATGCGGCGTTCCTGCAGAACCTGCTCATGTCGGGGCTGTTCATCGCGATGTTCGCCGCCCGCCGGGGCGCCCGCGGTCAAAGTCTCGTCATCGCCTGTGCCAAATGGATCGGCACCCTGGCACCGACTCTCCTCTTCGGCGCCCTCCGGGGATCTGCTTTCGTCCTGGGCGTGGGAATCCTTTGCAGCATCTTCGACCTGATCTACATCGGGCTGCTGCTCTGGGCCAGACGGCAGCCAGCACTCATCGACCGCAACGCCACTCAGGTCGTCGTCGCTGCCCAGACTGCACCGCATTCCTGACGCAGGGCGCTAGTGCCCTACGTCAGGAATCCGCCACATATCTCCGCCGTCCAGGCGGCGCCTCGCGGCGTTCTCCTCGGTCGAGATACGACCCGGTATCCCTCCCTCGTCGGCCTTGCGATGCATCCACCTGTACGACGGATCTATGCACCGCATTCCTGACGCAGGGCACTAGGCTGGGACCACCGTGGCAAAGGTGATCGCATGCCGAGAGTGAGGCGCTGGCTGATAATCGCCGCGTCCCTGTTCGCGATCGGTGAGTTGATCGACGGCATCATCTTCAGGCTGCCGGCGGGCATCGTGTTTGCCGTCGTCGTCGGTCTGTGCACGTGGTGGGCCAGTCGGTCGCCCGGTTGGGCTCCGGCCCTGGTCCTCGGGGTGCTGTCGGCGACTGAATTCCTGCTGGTTGTCTTCGTCTACAGCGGCGGCGACGATCCTGCCGCGTGGTGGCGGCTGGTGCTGTACGGCGCGCTGTCGTTGGCCGTGGCGGTGCTGTCAGGGTTCGATCTGGCCGGCACACTGGGCCGGCGGAGGACTCGGCCGGAGCAACGTCACGCCTGACCGGCCGCAGCGGCGCCGAACCATCTTTGGATCTGGCCGAGCAGATCTGCTTGGTCTTCGCCGGCCCAGGCGACATGGCCGTCCGGTCGCAGCAGCACGGCGGGGACGTCCAGCTCCTCGCTGCTGTCAACCACGTGATCGACCCGGTCTGCCCAGCCGGCGACCGAGAGCCGGCCGGTCTGGTCGAGCAGTAGTCCGCGGCCGCGATGCATCAGCTCATACAGGCGCCCCCGCGTCAGCTTCACGTCCCGCAGCCGCCGGCCGAGCAGCGCGTGCCCCTCCCCGAAGTCGTAGCGGACCCCGATCGCGGTGATCTTCTCGGTGAGGTACCGGTTCACTTCCTCGAAGTCCATCAGCTCCGCCAGCAGGCGGCGGACTGCCTGGGGACCCGGCTCGGTGGACAGCAGCTCCATCTGCGCGCGGGTGTTGACCAGCACGTCGGCGGCCACCGGGTGCCGTTCGGTGTGGTAGCTGTCCAGCAGCCCCTCACGCGCCCAGCCGTCGACCTCGGCGGACAGCTTCCAACCGAGGTTGACCGCGTCCTGGACCCCGAGGTTGAGGCCCTGGCCCCCGGTCGGCGGGTGAATGTGTGCCGCGTCCCCCGCCAGCAGCACCCGGCCGACGCGGTAGCGGTCGGCGAGCCGGGTGGCGTCGCCAAAGCGGGACAGCCAGCGCGGTGAGTGGACACCGAAGTCGGTCCCGGCGAAGACCCGCAGCTGCCGTTTGAACTCCTCGAACGTCGGCGGCGTCGTACGGTCCTCGGCCACGCCCTCGGCGGGTACGCCGACGCGGTATACCCCGTCCTCGAGAGGCACGGCCCCGAATCGGAGCTGGGTCTTGCGGACCTCGGCCACCACGGCGGCCAGCGTCTCCGGTGGCACGGCCACCTCCATCTCGCCGAGCAGCGTCTCAACTGTGGTGGGTTCGCCCGGAAAACCGATGCCGAGCAGCCTGCGCACCGTGCTGCGGCCGCCGTCGCAGCCGACCAGGTAAGACGAGCTCAGCTGGGTGCCGTCGGCCAGCACGGCCGTGACCCCGTCGTCGTCCTGGCTCAGCCCGGCCAGTTCCCGGCCGCGCTGAATCTCGGCACCGAGCTCGGCGGCGTGTTCCTCCAACAGTCGGTCGATGGTGGTTTGGGGAATGCCCAGGACGTACGGATGTGCGGTGTCCAGTCCGTTCGGCTGGGGCTTGGCGATGCCAGCGAAGAAACCCCCGAGCGGGTACTGCCGGCCGAGCGCGAGGAACCGATCCAGCAGACCGCGCTGGTCCATCAGCTCGATGCTGCGCACGTGCAGGCCCAGCGCACGGACCACCCGGGTCGGCTCCACTTCCTTCTCCAACACAAGCACGTGCACGCCGTGCAGCCGCAACTCGGCCGCCAGCATCAGGCCGGTCGGTCCGCCGCCGACCACGATGACGTCAATCACGAAGATCCCTATCTCATCGGCCGTCCCGTGGTCCGAAGACGGCGAGTGCGTCGGCGTCACTGTTAGCCGAGCGGATGTATTCATCCGCCCAGCTCTGCCGATCCAAGTAGCGCGAGTCGCGGACGACCTGCTCGACGGCAGCGTTCACGTCTACTGGCGTGTGGCGCAGCTCGACCTGTCCCCCGTGAAGTAGCGCCCACGATCCTCCGCTTCGTCCGTACGGCATGCCGACGCTACCCGGGTTGACCACCAGCCGGCGGTCGACGAGCCTCACGAAGGGCATGTGAGTGTGACCGCAGACGATCGTCTGGATCTCCCCCGGCAGATCGGCAAAGACCTCCGCCCACTTCTCCAGCCGCGTGTCAACCAACACGACTTCCTCATCATCGCGAGGTGTGCCGTGGCAAAACACAACAGGTCCGAATCCAGCTATTTCCAACACCACCGGGTGGGGAAGTCGGTCAAGCAGCCGTACTTGATCATCCCGCAGTTGCGCGGCGGCCCACACTGACACCGGATAGTCGCTGCTCCCACCGCGAGCGATGGAAACCAGCTCCCGATCCGCGTTGCCGCGGACCAGAAGGCATCGCGACCCCAAACCTGTCAGCCGATCCAGCACCTCCACCGGCTGGGGGCCAGCCGCATGGTCACCGGTGACCACGATGAGATCGGCCGCGGCGACAGCGGGCTCAGCGAGCACAGCATCAAGCACCGGAAGCACACCGTGCACATCCGACAGAGCCACAACCGAGCGCAACATGTCCCGACGCTAGCGAGTGCCGAAGCGCTAGGAAACGTCGACCGGAAAAGCCCGTGCGTGCAGGAGATGTCGCGACGGGACGGTGCATGCCCGACGGGCCGGCGGCATCGGTGCAGAATCACATCCATGACCGCGCCAGGGGCCTCGTACCGGCATCACACGCACCGCCTGGACCTCGAAGATCCCTCGATCCGCGACTGGGCCGCTATCGTGCTGTTCGCCGACCCCGATCGGGGCATCGTCCTGGATCGGTCCGCGTTCTATCCCGGCGGCGGCGGGCAGCCGCCCGATCACGGTGTGCTGCTGTGGGGAAATGTCCGGACGCGGATTGTCGGAACGCGCAAGGGTGATGACCTCTACCTGCTGCCTGCCGAGGGAGACCCGCTCCCTACGACAGGCATGAGCGTCCACGGTGGGCTTGACGACGAGCGCCGCACGAGCCTCATGCGCACGCACTCCGCTCTTCATGTGCTGAGCGCAATCGTGTTGCGTGAGTTCGGCGCACCGGTGACCGGCGGGAACATGGAACCGCTCATTGCGCGGATGGACTTCGACCTGCCCGACGTGCCCGCAGACTTCAAGCAGCGCGTTGAGGATGCCTGCAACGAGGCGATTCAGCTGAACCGGCAGATCGACGTGCGGGTGCTGCCGCGGGAGCAGGCACTGGCGATCCCGAACGTCATCCGCACCGCGAGCGACCTGCTGCCGCCGGACATCGAGATGGTCAGGATCGTCGACATCGAAGGCATCGACATCCAGGCTGACGGCGGCACCCACGTGGCCTCCACGGCCATGATCGGGCGCATCGCGGTGACCAAGATGGAAAGCAAGGGCCGTGGCTTTCGCCGCCTGCGGATCCGGATCGAGGACACCCAGTAGTCCCTCAACTAAGTCCAGCGGCGTCGCCGACGACAACGGTCCAGGGTCGGATGGTCCAGGACGTGACCAAGCCATTGCGAACGTAAGGATCACCCTCGACGAAGCGCTCAACAACGGCCTGATCGCCGGTCCTCCAAACCAGTACCGCTCGATCGGCCGGCTCGGCGAGAGCACCCGCCAGGATCAGCTCCCCACGATCGTGCGCTTCCCGCGCGTGCGCGAGATGCGCCTCGCGGAACGCGGCACGCCGAGCTACGTAGTCCTCAATCAGTGCGTACTCCAGCAGGTAGTAACCCATGCCGCCAGTCTGGTATGGGCAGCCAGCAGGGATGTGAGTACGTCGACAGTCTCACTCTGTAGGAGCCAGCGCCGGTTCGTGCTGGTGGACGCCTGCAGCGGCTGGTCTGTGCTATGCGTTACAGAACAGGAGTTGGAGATCTCGAACCGATGAAACGCCGACGTCGGGACCGAACAATTGAATCCAGAGCTTGAGAGCACCTG
>JBKPNA010000108.1:0-5674 GCA_046765695.1 Actinomycetota bacterium
GCCATTCCGCTGTGGTGGGCCCGAAGCCGCCGATGAGGGCACGAGCTGGGCATCGCCGCGGGCGCCGCCGTCTCCGATCAGGCCGCAACAGCGGAGAGGGACATCCCCGTCCCGTACTCCATCTGACGGGACAGGTCAGCGGCGCCAGCGTTCGTGCAGCACGCAGAACTCGTTGCCCTCGGGATCCGCCAGCACCTCGAAACCCTCCTCGCCGGTCTGGCCGACATCGGCCCGGCGGGCACCCAGGCTGATCAGCCGGTCCACCTCGTCGGCCAGGCTGCCGCCGGTCGCCACGTAGACATCGATGTGCCCGCGCAACTTGCCGCGCTTGCTCTCTGTGGTGCGCTGCAGCCACACCGTGGGCGAGCCGGCTTCCGCGTCCGGTGGCGGCCGCAGGTGATCACCGTCGATCTCATAACCCAGGGCTGCGGACCAGAACGCGAGCATCCGCTCGACGTCGTGTACGTCCAGGGTCCATTGCGCGAGGCGGACGGTCATGACGGCACCCTAGTAGACCGCGACGGTCTACTAGTGGGTCAGGACGGCTCCCGCTCCAGCAGCGTCGCTGCGTAGTCGGGCACGTACGTGGACAGCTCGCGCGGTGGGCGCTGGTAGTTCGAGGTCGTGGTCAGCCGCTCCGGCAGTTCCACCGAGTCCTCCGACGGCACCTCCTCGTACGGGATGCTCGACAGCAGGTGCGCGATCATGTTCAGCCGGGCGTGCTTCTTGATGTCGGACTCGACCACGTACCACGGGCTGACTGGGGTGTCGGTGCGGGCCATCATCACGTCCTTGGCCCGGGAGTAGTCCTCCCACCGGTTGATCGACTCCAGGTCCATCGGGCTGAGCTTCCACTGGCGTACGGGGTCGTCGAGCCGAGCCCGGAAGCGCTTCAGCTGCTCGGCGTCGGACACGGAGAACCAGTACTTGCGCAGCAGGATCCCGTCGTCGATCAGCATCTGCTCGAACACCGGCGTCTGGGTCAGGAACCGCTCGTACTCCTCCTCCGTGCAGTACCCCATCACCCGCTCGACCCCGGCGCGGTTGTACCAGGACCGGTCGAACAGCACGATCTCGCCCTTCGCAGGCAGGTGGCTGATGTAGCGCTGGTAGTACCACTGGCCGCGCTCGCGCTCGGTGGGGCTGGGCAGGGCGGCCGTCCGGGCGGTTCGGTGGCTGAGGTACTCGGTGACCCGCTTGATCGTGCCGCCCTTGCCGGCCGCGTCGCGGCCCTCGAAGATGACCACGATCCGTGCGCCGCTGGCGCGCGTCCACTCCTGCAGCTTCACCAGCTCGGTCTGCAGTCGCAGCAGCTCCGCCTCGTACACCTCGTTGGAGATCTTGTTCTTCGCCACAACGAGACGGTACGGCCCCTGATTTCGCGACGCCAGTAGGCGGTGCAGGCCGCGACACGCCGGGCAGCAGTGAAGCGCGTCGGCTTTTCAGGGGATCAGGGCATTGCACTAGCCACGCCGGTGGTCCCCACGATGTAGCTGCCAGTTTCATGGTGGCACGGGTTCGGCGGATCCGGGCCCGATTCACCTGCCCGCGAAATCCATTGCGGCCTGTCAGTGGCGGCTCGTAGCGTGATCTGCGTCGGATTTCTGCGCGCTGCGCGATGAGTTGGCGGGTCGAGCGGTGTCTGACCATCGCAGGACCTGAGGCATCCGACCTCCGGCTGCATCCAGGGAAGGACTCTCGCGGCGCATGACGACGACCGACGCAGTACCCAGGGCGGCATCCAGGCTGCCGGCGCGGGACCGGAACGTGATCATCACCCTGCTGATCGCGGCGTTCGTGATGATCCTGAACGAGACGATCATGGGTGTCGCGCTGCCCCGGCTGATGGCGGACCTCGGGGTCAGCCCGCGGACCGGTCAGTGGCTGTCCACCGCGTTCATGCTCACCATGGCGGTGGTCATCCCCACCACCGGATTCCTGCTGCAGCGGCTGACAACGCGTACCGTGTTCCGCCTGGCCATGGGGCTGTTCTGTGCCGGCACGCTGCTTGCGGCGGTGTCGCCGGGGTTCTGGCTGCTGCTGCCGGCCCGGATCGTGCAGGCCTCAGGCACGGCGATGATGATCCCGCTGCTGATGACGACCGTGCTGACCCTGGTGCCGATCGAGCACCGCGGTGTCGTGATGGGCAACATCAGCATCGCCATCTCGGTCGCTCCGGCCATCGGACCGACGCTGTCCGGCATCATCCTGCAGTACCTGCACTGGCGGTTCATGTTCGTCGTCGTGCTGCCGATCGCCGTTGCCGCGCTGATCAACGGATCCCGCCGGCTGGCAGACATCGGCAAGCCGGGCCAGCAACGGCTTGACGTGATCTCGGTGCTGCTGTCGGTGCCGGCGTTCGGCGGCATCGTGTACGGGCTGAGCCAGTTCGGCGGCTCGGCGTCCGGCCAGCGGGTGGCGATCGCCTGCCTCGTGGTCGGGGTGATCTGCCTGGTCATCTTCGGCGTACGCCAGCACCTGCTGGTGGTCCGCGACCGTGACCCCCTGCTGGACCTGCGCGCCTTCCGCTACCGCATGTTCAGTCTCAGCCTGGTGTTGCTCTGCCTCGCGATGATGGGCCTGTTCGGGATGGTGATCCTGCTGCCGATCTACCTGCAGAGCATCCGCGGTCTGGACACCCTGACCACCGGGTTGATGCTGCTGCCGGGTGGGCTGTTGATGGGCGTGCTCGGCCCGCAGGTGGGCAAGGTCTTCGACCGGTACGGGCCCAAGGTGCTGACCGAGCCCGGGGCCGCTCTGGTGACCCTGACTATGTGGCGGTTCTCCACCATCGACGCCGGCACGCCGATCTGGCTGCTGATCGGCCTGCACGTGATCATGTCGATCGGCCTGGCGTGCCTGTTCACACCAACCTTCACCACCGGGCTCAACCCGTTGCCGCCGCAGCTGTACTCCCACGGCAGTGCGCTGCTGGCCACCTTGCAGCAGGTGGCCGGCGCGGCGGGCACCGCTCTGCTGGTGGCGATCATGGCAAGCCGGACGTCTACCCTCGTGGCCACCGGCGTGGATCCGGTCACCGCCCAGACCTCCGGGATTCAGGCCGCGTTCCTGGTGGCGACCGGCATCACTGCGCTCGCCATCGGCTGCGCGGCCTTCCTGCACAACCCCAAGCCGGAGCCTCCCGGTCCGCCTGGGGAAGGCGCTGGTTCAGCGCACGACCTTGATGTTGAACCCCGGCCGGCCGAGCGCGCCGAACATCCGCAGCCATAGCGAGATGTACATCTCCAGGCCACGAGCAGCGGACAGATCCCCAAGATCGAACACATCGGACCAGCCCAGGTCACCGGCGAGCTTGGTGGCGGTCTGTTTGGCGTCCTGGTCGTTGCCGGCGACGAAGACCGTCGACTCCTGACCGAGCGCGGCCGGATCAACCATCACGACCGAGGACATGGTGTTGAACATCTTCACCAGCCGGACCTCGGGGAGGGCGCGCTGCAGCTGCTCGGCAAGCGAGTCGGCGTCCTTGACGAACAGCGACGGCGGAAAGCCGCTGCTCGAGTCCAGCGCATTCGAGGTGTCGATCACCACTTTCCCGTTCAGCGCCGGCCCCACCGCCTGCAGCGCGGCCAGGGAAGCCTCGCCCTTGGTGGCGTTGACATAGACCTCGCCCTCCAGGTCGGCGTACGCGGCCAGCGGCAGGTCTATTCCCGCCCACTCTTCTCTCGTCTTGGTTTGCTCCGGGTCCCGGGTGCCGAAGCTGACCGAGTGGCCGGCCTTCGCGAAGGCCGGCCCCAGGAAGCGCGCGACGATGCCTGTTCCTACAATTCCGATTTGCACGACGACATCACATCATTCCCCGGCGGCTGCGGTCAGGAGGGTCGATGACTGACAAGGTCGCGGTGGTGACCGGCGGTGGCAGCGGCATCGGGGCGGCGGCGGCTGTGGCGCTGGCCCGCGACGGCTGGTGGGTGGTGATCACCGGGCGCCGGGCGCGGGCCCTGAACGAGCTCGCCGATGCGAGTCCGGAACTTCGGCTCGTGCCCATCCCGGCCGACGTGACGTCTGAGGAGTCTGTCCGGGCGCTGTTCTCCGAGACGGTGGATCGGCATGGGCGGGTGGACCTGCTGTTCAACAACGCCGGGATGAATGCGCCACCGCGCGAGATCCCGGACATCCCGCTGGCCGAGTGGCAGGCAGTAGTCGAGCTGAACCTGACCGGGGCCTTCCTGTGCACCCGTGAGGCGTTCGCGGTCATGCGGCGGCAGGAACCGAGAGGCGGCCGGATCATCAACAACGGCTCGATCTCGGCGTACTCACCACGCCCGCGGGCGATCGCCTACACCGCGACCAAGCACGCGATCACCGGACTGACCAAGGCCACCGCGTTGGACGGCCGGCCGTACGACATCGCCTGCAGCCAGATCGACATCGGCAACGCCGCGACCGACATGACCCAGGCCATGACCGAAGGCGTGCTGCAACCTGACGGCAGCCTGCAAGCCGAGCCGCGGATGGACGTCGCCGACGTTGCCCGGGCCGTCGTCTACATCGCAAGCCTGCCGTTGGACGCCAACGTGGCCACGATGACGGTGATGGCCACCAAGATGCCCTTCATCGGCCGCGGCTGAGCAGGGTCGCTGCTCCGCGCTAACGTGTCGGCTGTGACCTCGCCCTTCGATCCGGGCGTGTGGCAGGCGGTCGAGGGGTTCGCGTTCACCGACATCACCTACCACCGCGCGGTTGCCGACCCGGTGGTTCGGATCGCCTTCGACCGGCCGGAGGTCCGCAACGCGTTCCGGCCGCACACCGTCGACGAGCTGTACCGCGCGCTGGACCATGCCCGGCAGTCGACCGACATCGGTGCCGTGCTGCTGACCGGCAACGGGCCCTCGCCGAAGGACGGCGGGTGGGCGTTCTGCAGCGGCGGGGACCAGCGGATCCGCGGCCGGGCCGGTTATCAGTACGCCGCAGGGGAGACGGCGGAGACGGTGGATCCCTCGGTCACCGGCCGGCTGCACATCCTGGAGGTGCAGCGGCTGATCCGGTTCATGCCCAAGGTCGTGATCGCCCTGGTCAACGGGTGGGCGGCCGGGGGAGGGCACAGTCTGCACGTCGTCTGCGACCTCAGCCTGGCCAGCGCCGAGCACGCCCGGTTCAAGCAGACCGACGCCGACGTGGGCTCCTTCGACGGCGGCTTCGGGTCGGCGTACCTGGCCCGGCAGGTGGGGCAGAAGTTCGCGCGGGAGATCTTCTTCCTCGGCGAGGACTACGGGGCCGAGGACGCGTACCGGATGGGCATGGTCAACAAGGTGGTGCCACACGGCGAGCTGGAAACAGTCGGGCTGGAGTGGGCCCGGCGGATCTGCGCCAAGAGCCCGACCGCGGTGCGGATGCTGAAGTTCGCCCTCAACGCGATCGACGACGGGCTGATCGGTCAGCAGGTGTTTGCCGGCGAGTCGACCCGGCTGGCGTACATGACCGACGAGGCGGTCGAGGGCCGGGACGCCTTCCTGGAGAAACGTCCGCCGGACTGGAGCAAGTTTCCGTATTACTACTGAGACGGTGTCAGACCACGCCGTAGAGCCGGTCGCCGGCATCGCCCAGTCCCGGGACGATGTAGCCGACGTCGTTGAGCTTCTCGTCCACTCCGGCCACCACCAGGGTGCACGGGACGCCCAGGTCGTCCAGCAGCTCGGTCAGCCGGGCGATCCCC
>JBKPNA010000109.1:0-4359 GCA_046765695.1 Actinomycetota bacterium
ACCCAGGCTTGGTCGTCCATCGGAAGCAGGTTCTGTGCCGGCTTCAGAGCGGCGAGAAGCGAGCCGTTGTTGTAGACGAAGACATCCGCCATCTCACCGGTGGCCAGGCGGGTCTTCACCAGGTTGTCACCCTCGGAGCCTCCCGGGCGGGAATCGTCCTTGATCTTGATGTTGGGATTGGCGGCCTGGAAAGCGTCCATCAGCGCCTTCGCGCCCGCAACGTCGGTGTCGCTGGCTCCGTGCAGGAACGTGATTTCGGTGGTACCGGCTTGGCCGCCTTCGCCACCGCTCTTGCCGAGACTTCCCGCGCTACAGCCCGCGAAGAGCAGCACGCCGGCCGTGCCCGCAGCCATGAGCGCTACGCCGCGCCTGGCTGTGTTGGTGAACTTCATGAAACCTCCAAGGGTGTACAGGGTGGTTCTCCCGGGAGGCAGACGCCTCCCCAAACGTTCTGAAGCGTTTCAACCGAACCGTAGTGCAGTGCGCCGATCCCCGTCAACCGGGCGAGCGCGCAGCAGCTGTGGATCATCGGATGCTTACCCGATGTGAGCCGGCTGACACTTCGACGGGTGCTTGACCCGCTGGTTCCACCACGACGGGAACCGGACTGTCGATCTCGGCTTCCGAGCCACGGATCCGAACCTCCACCCGGCCGTGTGGGGTGGGCACCGCTCCCGCAAGCTCGGCCAGCCGGCCAGGCCGTGGTGCCACCCTGACCTTGCGATAGCCCGGCTCGGCCGGCGTGACGCCCAACACATAGACCACAAGATCTCGGGTAGGCGTGCTGCTCCAGCCGTGCACCGGCGTGCCCCAGCCCCAGCACTCACCGAAGGTGTCGTAGCCGTTGACGAGAAACTCGTCCCATCGTCGGACCAGGTCGATCAGCAGCTCGGCCCGCCCGGCCTGCGCAACGGCGTCGTGCACCGCGTAGCTGAAGAACGGCTCGGCGAGCACCATCTGCTCTTCGGGGTCCCAATCGATTCGCTGCACCCCGCGCATCTGTTCTCTGAATCGTTCCATGTCGTAGCCCCCGGTCTGGCTGCCGATCCAGGACCGGACGACCAGACGGTCCGGGTCGGTCATCCGGTCGACCAGCCCGGGCCAGCGGTCTCTCGGCGCCAAGCCCGAGACGATGGCGCAGGCCTGGGCAACCTGGGAGGCGGCCGCCTGGGGTTGTCCGTCGAGAATGTGGTCGACGTACAGACCTCGACCGGCGTCCCAGAAGTCCTGATAGCCCTGCGCGGCTGCGGCGTACAGCTGCCGAGCCCAGCCGGCCGAGCCGGCGTTGCCGACCGCGTCGCTCAAGTTCGCGAACTCCCGCAGGCTGCGTGCCCACAGTGCGGTGAGGATCGAGCTCCGTCCCGACAGGAGGAGGCTGGCCCAGTCCACCAGGTTCCACTCGGGTACATCGGCGATGGTTCCGCGGTCGTCGACATGGGCCGCGTACCAGCGCAACACCCGCTCGAAGGTGGGCAGGTGGCGCCGCAGCCGGTCAAGGTCGCCGTCGTGCCAGTACTGCACGTGTACTCCGTGCGTCCAGTTGAGCGACCAGTCCGGAATCGTCAGCCCGCCACCCGCCTCCACATCACCGACCACCACCATGGGCAGGATGCCGTCCGGGCGGGGCGAGTCGCCCAGCTCGAGGAAGTTGCGGGCCAACCCCCAGTCCTCGTTGGACACCAGGTCCACCATCTGGTGCACGACTCCGTCGCCCACCCAGGACCGCTGCTCCCGGGTCGGGCAGTCGGTGTAGGCGTCGGAGGAGTTGAGCTGCACGGTGCGGATTCCGGCGGAGTACAGGGCGTTGAGTCCTGAGTCGTCGCTGCGGAAATAGGTACCGCCGGTACGCGGATAGAGTCGTTCACGCACCTCGAAGCGGCTGATGGTGATGGTGGCCGTTTCAGGGGCGTGCACCACGACGTGCGCGTACCGGAACCCGTTGAACTCCAGTGCGGAGAAGGTGTTCTCCCCGCCCGCGGCGATGTAGCGGGCTCCGGTCACCGGGTCCTCACCGGACCACGCGCGTTCCGGGTGGAAGGGCTTCTCGCGGTAGTGCAGTTCCACGACGGTGTCGCGCGGCGCGTCCAGGTCGAACTCCACGTACCCGGCGACGATCCGGCCGAAGTCCAGCGCGAGGTGGTACGCGGCATCCGCAGACAGCGGCACAGGCTGCCCCAGCCCGGGCGCGGTCATCTTGATCGTCTCCGCCAGCAGCACTTGGGTGACCCTTGTCACGGGATGGTCGTCCGACCAGGCCGGCAGCCGGCGGAGCGATGAATCCAGGACACGCTGCGGTGATCTCCGTTCCTCGTGCAGCGGCGAGATGCCTCGTGGCAGCAGCCGGCCGAACGGGTACGTGGGCGGCCGAGTCCGGCCGAGGCTTCCTGGGTGGAGTGCCCGGATCAGGGCTGCACGAGACCAGCTGGAGTCGTCGAAGTCAGCGGTTAGCCAGTTCCGCGGCAGCAGTCGTGCGTCGAGAAGCTCCACCGGCACGCCTTCGCCACCGTTCGCCCCGCGCAGGACCGACCACGCCGGGGACCGGTGCACGCGCCATCTGTCGTCGGACACGATCGACTGCTCACCGATAGCGGCTTCGAAGGCCAGCGCCGCATCTGGACTGGCCCCGGCTGGCGCCGGCTGCCAGAAAGAGGTCGCCTTCCCGTAGAAAGTCACCAGCACGGCGATCACGTTCGTGCCCACCGTGAGATGGGACGCGATGTCGTAGTCGTCGTAGCGCTGGCGGTAGGGCTGGGATCGGGCCGGACCCCGGCCAACTTCCTGGCCGTTCACCCAGAGCACATACCGTGAGTCGGCGGTCAGCCTGCTGGGTGCTGAGTTCGGCAGCTCGTCGAGCAGGAACGTCGTGCGGAAGAGGGAACGTGAGAACTCGGCCGGTTCTCCCTGACCGCTGAGGAACTCATCCGGTTCCGGCGTTTCGGCTCGCGACTCGGGGGCGATCCAGTGCGCGTGCCAGGTGGTTGTCTGCAGTTCAGCGCAGCCCCGCATCGCGGTCCCCGATTGCCTCAGCGGGACGTGAGCTGGTGACGACCGCCGGTGAGCTCCTGCTCCGTGCCGTCGGAGAGCCGGACCAGGGCCCGGACATCGGCCGGCAGGTCGACGTCGAGAGAGAAGTCGCCGGCCGGATCCTTCCGCCAGGAGACGTTCAGCGGCCCGTGGCGGGTGCTGATCGACGCGCGTGCCCAGGTCAGGCCACCACCGGGCTGGGGAGCGACGAGCACCCGCGCGTAACCCGGGTCGAGTGGCGCGATGCCGCCGATCGTCCGGTGCATCCAGTCGGCCACCGCGCCGAGCGCGTAGTGGTTGAAGCTGGTCATCTGGCCGGGGTTGATCGTGCCGTCGGGCAGCATCGAGTCCCAGCGCTCCCAGATCGTGGTGGCTCCCATGGTGACCGGATAGAGCCATGACGGGCACTCTTGCTGCAGCAACAGCCGGTAGGCATCGTCGAGATGGCCGGTGCTGGTCAGCGCATCGGTGACGAAGGGCGTGCCGGCGAAGCCGGTTTGGATGTGGTAACCACCGTCGGCGACCAGCTTCGCCAGACGATCCCCGGCGAGTGCTGTCTTCTCTTCGTCGAGCAGCCCGAACACGATGGCCAGGGCGTACACCGTGGCCGCGTCGCTGTGGATCGAGCCGTCCGACCGGACATAGTGCTGGTTGAAGGCGGTCCGAGTGCGGTCGGCCAGCTCCGCGAAGGATGTGGCGTCGTCCGTGCGGCCGAGGATGGCGGCCGTGTCGGCCACCATTCGGGTGCTGCGGTAGAAGCACGCGGTGGCGACGACGCCGTTGTCGGCCTTGGCCTTGCCGGGATCGTCCGGCGGAGCGGTTGGGTCAAGCCAGTCGCCGAACTGGAAACCAGCCTCCCAGAGCCCTTCCGGAGAAAGCAGGGACTCCACCCGTCGGACATGGGACGCCATCGAGTCGTACTGATCGGCAAGCACTTGCCGGTCTCCGTACGCCTGCCAGAGCGTCCAGGGCACCCAGACTGAGGCGTCGCTCCACAGAGCGGTGCTATCGGGTGTTGGGCGGTCAGGCCGGTGCCCGACGTACTTCAGGACGTCCGGCACCACGAACGCCACCATCCCGTCGGCCGCTGCCTGTTCGGCCGCAAGGTCCCGCAGCCAGTCACGGAGAAAGGCGTCGACATCGAAGAGGTACACCGCCGATGGCGCGAATGCAGCGATATCACCGGTCCAGCCGAGCCGCTCGTCGCGCTGCGGGCAGTCGGTCGGCACCTCGAGGTAGTTGCCCCGCTGGCCCCAGAGGATGTTGCGCTGGAGCTGGTTGACCATCTCGTTCGAGGTCTCGAAGATCCCGGTCGGCGGCGTGTCGGTGCTGACC
>JBKPNA010000110.1:0-2002 GCA_046765695.1 Actinomycetota bacterium
AGCTGGCGGGCCGCGTCGTCCAGCCGGCCAGGAGCACGGAGAACTCGGGGACTCAGCCTGCGCGCCAGGGATTGCAGCACCTTGTCGTGGTCCTCCCGTTCATAGGCCAGCCGGACCACTCCGGTCTCTGTAGCCGCGACCAGCAGCGGTCCGAGCGGGGAATCCACGGTCGTATAGGCCACGTCGAGCAGCCGCTCGGTCGCCGCGACGGTGACCAGCCGGTCGTGCAGCCGCTCCAGGCTTGTTGGGTCGGTTTCCTCGTCAAGAAAGGTCAAGGGGTCCGTCTCGGTCATCGGCTCTGTCCTGTCCGGTCGTCTGGGTTTCGTGAAGGTCGGTAGTGGCGGCGGAGGGTGGCGATGCCGTCTGCGGCGGCCCGCCTCGCCGCTGCAGCGGATCCGCCGAGCAGCTCTGCCACCTCGGTGTATGGAAGGCCGGCAACGTGGTGCAGGGCGACGGCTTGTCGCTGCTTGTCGGGCAGCTGCCGCAAGGTGCTCCAGAGATCGTCGTCGGTGTCGCTGCTGCCGCCCTGGCGCCCACTGGGCAGCGAGCGGGACTCGGGCAGCTCCGCCATCGGTCGGGGCCGACGGCCGTCGGCCCGCCAGGCGTCGATCGCCTTCCGGTGGGCGATCGTCACCAGCCAGGCTTCGACATTGGCGTCCGGTGGCAGGTCCGGGTATGCCCGAAGTGCGGCCAGAAACGTCTCAGACCAGGCGTCGTCGGCGTCCGGACGGCTGAGCAGGGCGCGACAGACCCGAAGCACGGTCGGTCCGTGCTCGGTCACGATCTGCTCGAACGGGTGCTTCATGGTCATCGTCCAGTAGACGATGGCAGCACCGGAAATGTGAGGTGGGGGGCGGAGCCGACCTCGGGCTACGGTTTTGGGCAGCTGATCTTGCCGTGGGATCCACGTGCGTGTTCGCTCAGAGCAGAATGCAATGACTTGGTGGTAATCGAACCTCTGTGCGCTTTTGTCAGTCGTGGATCGTAGCGTTTGATCCATGACCACCGTGGAGCACGCGCCGGCAGTCGGCTTCGCCGACGACGGCGGGGATCCGGTGGTCGGGTACCTGTCGGAGCTGTTGACTGCGCTGGGTGGTCTGGCCGCAGGGACTGGGCCGGTGGAGGATGCAGTTCGGGTGGACCGGATCAGCCTGCTTGAGAGACTCAAGGCGGCTGCTGCGGCGGCGCAGGCGGCTGAAATCGTGCAGTTCGCCCGGTCGCAGGTGGCCGCGCAGCGTCGTGCGGGGGTCGACTATCGCAAACTCGGCCGCGGCATCGCCGAGCAGGTCGGCCTCGCGACCAAGCTGACCCCTTGGCACGGGCAACGCAAACTCAGCCTCGCGCGGGATCTCATCACGGAGCTGCCGGGAATCTTCGACCTGCTCACCCGAGGCGAGATCTCCGAGTACGTCGCCCAGCTGGTCGCCGGCGAGACCTCCCACCTCGACCCGGACACCCGTCGCCGAGTTGATCAGCAGCTGGTCGAGCAGGGATTGGACGGGTTGGCACCGAAGCAGGCGGCCGGCCTGGCCCGGCGGCTCGCCTACGCCGCTGACCCGGACGGTGCGGTGAAAGGGGCCCGCCATGCCCGAGCCGAGCGGCGCGTGTCGCTGCGACCAGCGCCGGACACGATGGCCTGGTTCAGCGCGCTCCTCCCGGTGGAACACGGCGTGGCCTGCCTGGCCGCGCTGACCCGGCACACCGACACCCTCAAAGCAGCCGGTGATCCCCGCAGCCGCGGCCAGATCATGGCCGACACCACCGTGGAACGGCTCACCGGCCACACCCCGGCCGACGGGACACCGGTCGAGCTCAACCTCACCATGCCGATCGAACACCTGCTCAACCCCGACGACACCACACCGGCCGAGCTGCCCGGCTTCGGACCCATCCCCGCCGGGATCGCCGACGACCTACTCCACCGCGCAGCCGACCGGATCTCCTGGCGCCGGTTGTTCACCGCACCCGCCGGAACGCATGGCGACCGGAGCATCGTTGGCGG
>JBKPNA010000111.1:0-3635 GCA_046765695.1 Actinomycetota bacterium
CACGGGCCTGGGTCAGCACCGACACGGTCACGTCGTCGGGGATCCGGTCCTGCTCGATCAACTGGCGGACGAAGTCGAAGTCGGTCTGGCTGGCCGACGGAAAGCCGATTTCGATCTCCTTGTAGCCCAGCCGGACCAGCAGGTCGAACATCTTGGGCTTGCGGGCCGGCGTCATGGGATCGATCAGCGCCTGGTTGCCGTCCCGGAGATCGGTCGACAGCCAGCGCGGGGCGCGGGTGATCCGGTTGGCCGGCCACGTCCTGTCGGGCAGGTCGATCGGAGGGAATGCCCGGTAGCGGGAAAAAGGCATCGGGCTGGGTTGTTGCACCGGTACGGCTTGCGGGCGCGTGCCGGTTGCGGAAGTGGTGGTCATTTGGGGTCCTCGCTGGTCAGGGTGGACGGGTCGTACCCATGCCGAACTCCGCAGCGAGGAGGCCGACCCAGATTTAGCGGGCCTCGCTGCGGCAACCGAGAAGGAGCAGCGCCATCACACGCGCTCGACTTGCCACCGGGCAACCATAGCCCAGATTGCCCAGAGCGGTCCAACCGGCTTATCCGACATCAAGACAAATAACCGGTGGCGGCGCCCGCCGCGCTGCGGCACCCTGGTCAGATGCCTCTGCTGCGCGTCTCGCCGGACGACCTCGACCAAGTCGCGGCCGTTGCCGACATCCTGAACGCCGGGCAGCTGGTGGACGACCCGGATGCCTATCCGACGATCGTGGCAGAACTGGCATCGGAGATCCGATACGGCTGGGACTTGGAGCCAGACGAACACTTCCTCTACTACCCGGACGGCGCCGGCCTGCCCGTGGCCGCGTTGGCGATCAACCTGCCGAGACGGGACAACCGGCAGCTGTGCTGGCTGCGGCTGGTGGTGCATCCCGACCATCGCCGGCGCGGCCACGGCTCGACGGTCATGGCCGAGGTGCTCCGGATGGCCGAGCAGGCCGGCCGCACGATCCTCTGGGTGGAGACGGTCGAGGAGGACGCCGGAGCGCGGAAGTTCTGTGAGCGCTTCGGCTTCAGCTACGCCAGCCACGATGCCCGGCGCCGACAGGTGCTGGCCGAAGTTGACCAGGATGCGGTGCAGCGGATGTGGGCCGAGGCTGAGACCGCGGCCGCCGACTACCGGTTGGAGCGGCTGCTGCCGCCGGTGCCGGAGGAAACACTGCAGGAGATGATCGAAGTCACTGCGGCGATCAACGACGCACCGATGGGCGACCTGACCTTCGAGGACGAGGTCTTCGACCTGGAGCGGATGCGGGACATCGAAGCTGCCCGGGAAGGGCGCGGCGACCAGGGCTACCGGGTGATCGCCCGGCATCGCGAGACAGGCGAGGTCGGTGGCCACACCAACGTCGTGATCAGCAGGCACCGGCGCCAGGTCGGCTACCAGGCGGACACGGCGGTGGCCCGGCAGCATCGGGGACACCGGCTGGGGCTGCTGGTCAAGATCGACATGATGCGCTGGCTGGCCGAGGCTGAACCCCAGCTCGAGGTGGTCGAGACCTGGAACAACGCCGACAACCAGTTCATGATTCGCGTCAACGAGGCCCTTGGTTACCGGCTTTCCCAGGTCTTCGCGACGTACGAGCTGACCCTCTCCCCGTAACGGAAACCGGTCACAGACGACAGCGAATCGGGTGCGGGAGCTGTCGTGTCTGACCGGTTTTGGGGGACATTGCTCACGGATCCTCGGCATCGGCGGCCCGCCGCCGATGGTCGGCGATCTCCTCGCGGAGCAGGGTGTTCTCCAGCTCGAGGTCGAGGACCATCGCCACCCCGCTCAGGTTGAGCCCGGCATCGAGCAGAGCCGCGATGCGGCGCAGCCGATCGACGTCGTCCTGGCTGTACAGCCGGGTGCCACCCGCCGTACGACGGGGCTCCAGCAGGCCGGCCCGCTCGTACGCGCGCAGGTTCTGCACCCCGGTGCCGACCATTTCGGCGGCGACCGAGATGCCGAAGACACCCGCGGCGGGGTCGGGCAGTGTGCACACGGAAGCTCGTCCTTTTTTTTTTGCTTGCAGCTGCTTGCACTATACCGCGTGGTTGATGTAATCTGTAGTCACCATCATAGATAACTGATGGTCCGACCATCGATCTCTACGGAGGTGACCTTTCCGATGTTGATGCGCACCGACCCGTTCCGGGAGCTTGACCGGCTGACCCAGCAAGTGTTCGGAACAGCGTCCCGTCCGGCCTTCATGCCGATGGACGCATGGCGGGAGGGCGAAACCTTCCGCATCGAGTTCGACCTGCCGGGCGTGCAGCCCGACTCCATCGACCTCGATGTGGAGCGCAACGTACTGACGGTCCGGGCCGAACGGCCGGGCCGCGAGGACAACGGGGCCGAGCTGATCGCCGCCGAGCGGCCGCGCGGTGTGTTCAGCCGGCAGCTGATCCTCGGTGACAACCTCGACCTGGAGAACATCACCGCCAACTATCGCGACGGGGTGCTGACCCTTTCGGTGCCGGTCGCCGAGAAGGCCAAGCCCCGCAAGATCGCTGTCGAGTCGGCTGACTCACAGCGCACCATCGAGGGCTGACCTCTCCTCCCCGCCGCAAAGAAACCGGTCACAGACGACAGCGGATCCGGCCGATCTGCTGTCGTCTGTGACCGGTTTCGGTAGGAAGTCCAGGGTCTAGAAGCCCAGGCGGTTCAGGTGCTTCGCGTCGCGTTGCCATTCCTTGAGCACCTTGACACGCAGATCGAGGTACACCGGGGTACCGAGCAAGGCCTCGATCTGCCGTCGGCCGGCGGCCCCGATCTCGCGCAGCCGGCTCCCCCGGTGCCCGATCATGATGCCCTTCTGCGAGTCCCGCTCCACGATCATGGACGCATAGATGTCCAGCAGCGGCTGGTCGTCCGGCCGGCCCTCCCTCAGCCCCATCTCATCCACCGCGACGGTGATCGAATGCGGCAGCTCGTCCCGGACACCCTCAAGAGCCGCTTCCCGGATCAGCTCGGCCACCAGGGTCTCGGTGGGCTCGTCGGTGATCTCGCCGTCGGGGTACAAGGGTGGCCCCTCGGGCAGCAGGCCGACCAGGGCGTCGGTGAGCACGTCCAGCTGGTAGCGCTCGACGCTCGACACCGGGACGATATGCGCCCAGCTGATCCCGAGCCCCTCGAGTGCAGCGATCCCGGTCAGGTGCTCGGCCATCCGGCCGGGCGACGCCAGGTCGGACTTGGTCGCGACCGCCACGAGAGCCGGCCGCCGGGGCAGCGCGGCGAGCTGACCCACCAGGTAGCTGTCCCCCGGCCCGATCCGCTCGTTCGCCGGCAAGCAGACCGCCACCACGTCGACCTCGGACCAGGTGGTCCGGACGAGGTCGTTGAGCCGCTCCCCCAGCAACGTGCGCGGCTTGTGCAGGCCGGGAGTGTCGATCAGCACCAGCTGGGCGTCGGGCCGGTGCACGATGCCCCGGATGGCGTGCCGAGTCGTCTGGGGTTTGGCCGAGGCGATCGCGATCTTGCTGCCGACCAGCGCGTTGGTCAGGGTGGACTTGCCGGCGTTCGGCCGGCCGACGAAGCACGCGAATCCGGAGCGGAACTGCGGCTCAGCGGACGGCACGGGACAGCTCGATCGCGGACCGGACGGCGCCGCGTACGTCGACGCTCCAGACCACAACAT
>JBKPNA010000112.1:0-13734 GCA_046765695.1 Actinomycetota bacterium
CCCAGCGACGACGAGCGGGTCCAGCCCGTCAACCGTTCCCGATCACCATCACGAAGCCCCAAACCAGGCGCAGGACGAGCAGGCATGCGCCATTCTCGCCCACACGAAGCGTCAACTAACTAATGACACGACGCACTAGGAAGGATGGTGCCGCGCTTGCCTGGCCCGACCCCGCCTGCTGCCGATGGCCATATAACGCCAGGTCAGGCCGGGGTTCGTACTGGTGCGCGAGGGGGGATTTGAACCCCCACGTCCTTGCGGACACTGGCACCTGAAGCCAGCGCGTCTGCCGTTCCGCCACTCGCGCGCCCGGTCGGCATACCGCAAGCCAGGTGTGCCAACCAGCCGAGAAAGGCTAGCACGAGCGGTTTCGGCGGCGGCCAGGCCGCGTGCGGATACCATCGAGGTTCACCAAGGGAGGAGGGACATGGGCATTCTCGAGCGCTTCGAGAAGAAGGTCGAGGGGGCGGTCAGCGCTGTCTTCGCGCGGACCTTCAAGGGCGATGTGCAACCGGTCGAGATCACCGCGCGCCTGCAGCGCGAGCTGGACGCGGAAGCGAAGCTGATGTCCCGCGACAAGCGGCTGGTTCCCAACGAGTTCCTGGTCCGCCTGTCCCAGCACGATCACGACAAGCTGGCTCCGTACGCCAAGACGCTGAACACCGAGATATCCGGCGAGCTCCGCAAGCATGCGGGCGAGATGGGGTACGTGTTCAACGGTCCGATCAAGATCAATTTTGAGCTGGACACCCAGCTGCCGACCGGCCGGTTCACCGTGAGCTCCGAAGCAGTCGCCGGCATCACAGAGCGTGGCCGACCCGCAGGCGACACCACCATCCGCCGGGCCGGACTGGTGCTCGAGGTCAACGGCACCCGCCATCCACTGACCCCTCCGGGTCTGGTGATCGGCCGGGGCAGCGATGCCGACCTGCGGATCAATGACCCGGGGATTTCCCGAACCCATGCCCAGATCCGCGTGACCGGCTCCGCACCCGCCCTTCAGGTCGATATCGTCGACCTCGGTTCGACCAACGGAATTGTGGTGAACGGACAAAAGGTGCGGCACGCCGTCCTCGGCGAGGGATCACGGATCGAGATCGGGTCGACCCGCATGCTCGTCCACGCTCCCGCCGGGCGATAACGCGCGATGTCCGAAATTGCCCTGACGGTAATCAAGGTGCTCTTTCTGGCCTTGCTGTGGTTGTTCATCCTGTCGGCCGTCTCGGTCATCCGCAGCGACCTGTTCGGGCGTACGGTGCCCTCGCCGGGGCAGGCCGAGGCCCAGGAGCTCGAGTCCCCGGCCCCGCCGCCGAAGCGGACCAAGCGGCCACGGGGCGAGCCTCGGGTTCTGATGGTCACCCAGGGCAGCCAGATCGGACAGTCCGCCGCCCTGTCGGACGGGGTGATCATGATCGGCCGAGGCGCCGACTGCCAGATCATTCTGGACGACGACTACGTGTCGACCCGGCACGCCCGCGTGGTCAGTGGTGAGAACGGCGTCTACGTTGAGGATCTTGGGTCGACGAACGGCAGCTATGTCAACGGGCAGCGCATCACCGGGCCCACCACGCTCACCATGTCCGACTCCCTACGGATCGGCAGGACGATCTTGAAGCTGGAGCCGTGAGCCGGTGACCATGCAGCTGCGCTATGCCGCGCACTCCGAGATCGGCCCGATCCGCAAGAACAACCAGGACTCGGGCTTCGCCAGCCCCCATCTGCTGGTCGTGGCGGACGGAATGGGTGGCGCGGCGGCCGGAGATCTCGCCTCCGCCGTCGCAATCGACACCGTCCGCAGCGTCGACCCGGACACCTCGGGCACGGAGATGCTCACAGTGCTCGGCGGTGCGGTCGGTCGGGCCAACGAGCGGATCGCCCACCTGGTCAACGCCGACCCGTCACTGGACGGCATGGGCACGACCCTGACCGGGGCCTTGTTCGACGGGACCGAGCTCGGCCTGGTGCACATCGGCGACAGCCGCGCCTACCGGTTGCGGGACAACAAACTCGAGCGGCTCACCCACGATCACAGCTGGGTCCAGTCCCTGGTCGACGACGGCAAGATCACCGAGGAGGACGCCGCGATCCACCCGCACCGGTCACTGCTGCTCAAGGTGCTCAACGGTCAGCCGGCGAACGACCCGGACCTGACCCTGATACCAGTCGCCGTGGGCGATCGGCTGATGTTCTGCAGCGACGGGGTCTGCGGTCTGATCGACGACGACCAGATCGAGGCCGCACTCCGGCTGCGCAAGCTGGACGCCGCCGTGACGAAGCTGGTGGATGATGCGCTGACCGAAGGCGGCATCGACAACATCACCGTCATCGTGGCCGACGTGGTCGAGGCCGACGGCACCAAGGCGCCGGTGGTGCTGGGAGCTGCCGGCGAACGCACCATACCGCCGCTTGACGGTGAGGCGCCCGAGGTCGTCGAGGACGAGGAGGACGAGGAGGTCGACGAGCCGCCGCCACCGGCCCAGCCGGCGGTGGAGGCGGACGACGAGTCGCGCTATACCCCCCGGGCACCGGACCGGCGGCGACTACGTCGCCCGCTGCTCGGCCTGCTGGTCCTGCTGCTGCTCGCGGCGGTGGGACTGGGATCCGCGTACGCCTGGGCCCGGAGCCAGTTCTACGTCGGAGTCGCCGGCGAGCAGGTGGCGATCTATCAGGGGCTGACGGACAGTCTTCCGGGGATCCCGCTGTCCCGGGTCTATCAGGTGCAGGAGCTCGCCGTCGCCGACCTACCGCCCTATTACCAGGACCGGGTCCGCGCCAACATCGAAGTGGGCAGCCTCGCGGCCGCACGGGCCGCCGTCGCGGAGCTGACCGCGGCAGCCCAGCGCTGCGCCAAGCCGTCACCCTCCCCTACCGGCACGATGCCGCCGAAGACCACACCTGTCCCGACCACCGTCACGCCTCGTCCGGGGACGGCCACGCCGGTTGCCACGCACTCCTCCACCGTGAAGCCCACACCGAGTAAGAGCGACGGGCCCGTCGCGCCGGAGTGCTGATGGTGAGCAGGGCCGTCACCGTCGTCCCCCGCAAGCGTCGCGGGGTGGAGCTCCTGCTGATCCTCTTCGCGCTGGCGATCACGCTGGGCGCGTACGCGCTGGTCGACTTCAACGTCACCGGCCACCTGTCCGAGAGCTTTCCCTACCTGGCCGGCGGCTGCCTGGCGTTGGTCCTGCTGGTGCACATCACCATTCGCTGGCGGCTGCCGTACGCCGACCCGGTGATCCTGTCCTGCGTGATCATGCTCAACGGCCTTGGCCTGGTCATGATCCACCGCATCGACCTGATCAACAATCCGCCCACCGCCGGGGCCCGGCAGCAGCTGATCTGGACCGCCCTCGGTGTGATCCTGTTTCTCGTGGTCGTCGTCGCACTGCGCGACCACCGGCCGCTCCAGCGCTTCACGTACACGATCGGTCTGGTCGGCATCGTGATGCTGCTGCTGCCGCTGGTGCCGGGCCTCGGCACGGAGAAGTTCGGCGCCCGGATCTGGATCCAGGTCGCGGGGTACAGCTTCCAGCCGGCCGAGGCGGCCAAGATCTTGCTGGCGATCGCCTTCGCCAGCTACCTGGTGGAGAAGCGGGATGTGCTCGCTCTGGCCGGATACCGGCTGCTCGGTCTGGACCTCCCACGGGCCCGCGACCTGGGCCCGATCGCAGTGATCTGGCTGCTCAGCCTGGCGATCCTGGTGCTGCAGCGCGACCTGGGTACCTCGCTGCTGTTCTTCGGGCTGTTCGTGATGCTGCTCTACGTCTCGACCGAGCGACCGGGCTGGGTGGTGCTGGGCACCTTGCTCTTCGCCGCTGGAGCCTACTTCGGCTATCTCACCTTCCACCATGTGCAGGTTCGGGTCGGTGCCTGGCTGGACCCCTTCTCGGACTACGACGCCTACTACCAGGTGATCAATGCTCAGTTCGGCATGGCCTGGGGCGGCCTGCTCGGCACCGGTCTCGGTCTGGGCCGGCCAGGCCTGACCCCGCTGGCGCGCAGCGACTTCATCGCCGCCGCGATCGGGGAGGAGCTCGGCATGACCGGGCTGATGGCGGTGATCATGATCTACGGCCTGATCGTCGCTCGCGGGCTGCGCGCCGCGCTGCAGTGCCGGGAGCCGTTCGGCAAGCTGCTCGCCACGGGCCTGGCCTTCGCCTTCGCGCTACAGGTGTTCACCATCATCGGGGGGGTGACCCGGCTGCTGCCGCTGACCGGGTTGACCACGCCGTTCATGTCCCAGGGCGGCTCCTCGCTGATCTCCAACTGGCTGGTGATGGCGCTGCTGCTGGTGATCAGCCACCAGGTGCGCAAGCCGGCGGTGACCGTGACGCCGCTCGACCCCGACGCGCAGCCGACTCAGCTCATCAAAGCGGCATGACACCGGCATGAACAAGCCGATCCGCCGGGTGGCGTTCGTCGCAATGATCATGTTCGGGCTGTTGCTCGCCAACGGCACGTACATGATGATCGTGCGGCAGAGCTCGCTGGCCCAGGCGCCGCAGAACCGCCGGGTCCGCGACGCCGAGTTCGCCCAGAACCGCGGCGCGATCCTGGCGGCCGGCAAGATCAAGATGGCGACCACCGAGCCGTCGGACGACGGGTTCAAGTTTCAGCGGGTCTACCCCAACGGCGAGCTCTACGCGCCGATCACCGGGTTCTACTCCTACGACCACTCCAGAACCGGGCTGGAGGCCAGCTACAACTCGCAGCTGGCCGGCACCGATGACTCGCTGTTCGTCCGGCGGCTGGTGGACCTGATGACGAAGCGCACACCCCAGGGTGCCAGCGTGCAGACCACGATCGTGCCCAAGGTGCAGCGAGCGGCGGCGGACGCACTCGGCGACCAGAAGGGCGCGGTGGTCGCCCTCGACCCGCAGACCGGGGCCGTGCTGGCGTTGGTCACCAGCCCGAGCTATGACCCCAACGACATCGCCAGCCACGACATTGAGGCCGCCGACCAGGCGTACCAGCAACTGGCCAGGGACCCGGACCGTCCGCTGGCCAACCGCGCAGCCCGGGAGATCTATCCGCCCGGGTCGACCTTCAAGCTGGTCACGACAGCGGCGGCGCTCGCCGACGGCAAGACTCCGGAGAGCAAGGTGAAGTCCCCCGTCAGGCTCAAGCTGCCCGGCACGAACGTCTACCTGGGCAACTCCGGCCCCTGTGGTGGGTCCGAGGTGACCCTTACCCAGGCCCTCAAGGTGTCCTGCAACACCGCGTTCGCCAACTTGGGGTTGGAGCTGGGTGAGGACAAGCTGCGGGCGCAGGCCCAGAAGTTCGGGTTCGACCGCCGTCACCTGCTCGATCTCGGGGGCGCGGCCAGCCAGTTTCCCGACGAGATGAACGAAGCGCAGCTTGCCCTGAGCTCGATCGGCCAGTACGACGTCGCGGCGAGCCCGCTGCAGATGGCCATGGTGTCGGCGGCGATCGCCAACGACGGCGTGCTGATGGACCCCTACGTGGTCAGCATGGTGCAGGCACCGGACCTCAAACCGCTGGAGACCCACAAGCCCAAGGTGCTGTCCACGCCGATGACCCCCCAAAACGCCGCTGAGCTGCAACAGATGATGGCCGTCGTGGTCAACGAGGGTACGGGACGTAACGCCCAGATCGAGGGAGTCGCGGTCGGCGGCAAGACCGGCACCGCCCAGTCCGACCCACGACGGAAGCCCTTTGCCTGGTTCACCTCGTTCGCCCCGCTGGAGGATCCCAAGGTGGCGGTCGCGGTGATCGTGGAGGACGCGAACATCTCGCGGAGTGACATCGGCGGCGGCCGGGTGGCGGCGCCGATCGCCAAAGCCGTGATGGAGGCCGCGCTATGACACAGGCACTCCGTCCCTCCGAAAACTGTCGACAGATGGCAGATCTGAGGCCGTTTTCACTGCCGTCTGTCTGCAGTTTCTTCCAGGGTGGAGCCGTCCGAACGAGAGCGGTTAGGGCTGAGCCCGCCCATGCCCCACAATGGCTCGGGGTTGAGAAAGGATGACGATGGCTGGCAACCCGATGATGGTCGGTGGCCGATACGAGCTGGAGGACCTGCTCGGCCGCGGCGGCATGGCCGAGGTTCGCCGGGCCGTCGACACTCGGCTCGGCCGCCCCGTAGCGATCAAGCAGCTGCGCGCCGACCTCGCCACCGACCCCACCTTCCAGGCCCGGTTCCGGCGGGAGGCGCAGTCCGCAGCCGGGCTCAACCATCCGAACATCGTGGCCGTGTACGACACCGGGGAGGAAACCGACCCGCAGACCGGGGTCTCCATTCCCTACATCGTGATGGAGCTCGTCGAGGGCCCCACGCTGCGGGACGTGCTGCGCGACGGCCGCAAGATCCTGCCCGAGCGGGCGCTGGAGCTCACCCAGGGGGTCCTCGACGCCCTGGGCTACAGCCACAAGGCCGGCATCATCCACCGCGACATCAAGCCGGCCAACGTGATGCTGACCCCGACCGGTGGGGTGAAGGTGATGGACTTCGGCATCGCACGTGCGGTGGCCGACACCAGCGCCACCATGACCCAGACCGCCGCGGTGATCGGAACCGCGCAGTACCTCTCCCCCGAGCAGGCCCGTGGCGAGACCGTCGATGCCCGCAGCGACATCTACTCGGCGGGCTGCCTGCTCTACGAGCTGCTGGTCGGCCGGCCGCCGTTCATCGGTGAGTCCCCGGTGAGCGTCGCGTACCAGCACGTACGCGAGACGCCAGTGCCGCCCAGCCAGCTCGACCCGGTGATCACCCCGGACATCGACGCCGTCACCCTGAAGTCGCTCGCCAAGGATCCGGCCGACCGGTACCAGTCCGCCCGGGAGATGAAGGCTGACATCACCCGCGTACTGTCCGGCCAGCAGGCAACGGCTGTCGTGCCGCGGCTGGACCAAGATGCCCTCGCAACGCAGCGAGCGCCCGTGATGGCGGCGACGCAGACCAGGGTTGCGCCGCCCTCACCACCGCCACCGCCAACCATGGTGGCCCCGGTGGCCGACACCTTCGACGAGGAGCCGGAGGAGGAAGAGGAACGCAGGTCCCGGGTCGGCCTGGCCATTCTGGTGACCGCGATCATCCTCATCGTGCTGGCCGGCGGGGCGTACGGGCTGTACCGGCTGCTGGCGCCGACCGAACCCGAGGTCGTGACGAAGGAAGTGCCCAGCGTTCTCGGCTATACCGAGAAACAGGCCGCCGAGCAGCTCGAGGCGCGGCAGCTCAAGATCGAGGTCAAGTCGGTCACCGGCAAGGACGACGACACCAAGAACACCGTCATCGATCAGGACCCGAAGGGTGGCGTCGTGGTCCCGGTGAACAGCACCGTGACCGTCACCATCAACACCGGGCCGAAGATGGGCAAGGTTCCCAACGGCCTGGTCGGCGACGACGTTGACCAGGTCAAGCGGGAGCTCGAAGATGCGGGTTTCACGAACGTCGACACGAAGGCGGCCAAGGAGGAGGACCCGGACAGCGACCAGAACGAGGTGCTCAGCATCTCCCCCAAACAGGGCTCGTCGGCTGCGCTCGATGCCAAGATCACCGTGACGTACGCGACCGGCAAGTCACCGGTGCCGAACTTCGTCCAGCTGCCGGAGGACCGGGCGCGCGATCTGGCAAAGGAGGCCGGCTTCAACTCGCTGGAGATCGTGACCGAGCAGACGGCCGAGGCGCCACCTGGCTATGTGATCCGGCAGAACCCGGCGAAGGGAAAGGTGGTGCTCCGTACCACCACGATCCGGCTGGTCATCTCGGCGGCGGTGCCACCGCCGACCACTCCACCAGTGTCGCCGCCGACCACCACCGTGCCGAGCGGCTCCCCGTCACCAACGTCGAGCTAACCAGCACGACAACCGGCCCCCACGACAAAAAATCGAACGCACTAGCGATTCGTGCTAGAATGCTGTCGTGACAACGGCAGTGCAAACCTCATTGTTCGATCTCGGAGCGGGACCGGCGAACGACGGCTTCGCACTCGGCCCGCTGGGCGGGATGATCACCCGCCAGGTGCTGGGCCGCGGTGCGTGGGTCGACCTGCTGCCTGGCTGGCTGAGCGGGGCGGACGCGCTGTTCGACGACCTGTTGACATCGGTGCCATGGCGGGCCGAGCGCCGCCAGATGTACGAGCGGGTGGTCGACGTACCACGGTTGGTCTGCTTCTACGGCGACGACGACCCACTGCCCCACGCCGACCTGGTCACCGCACGGGAGCAGCTGAACGCGCACTATCGAGCCGAGCTCGGTGAGCCGTTCACGACCGCTGGGCTGTGTCTCTACCGCGACGGGCGTGATTCGGTGGCATGGCATGGCGACACCATCGGCCGGGGCAAGGCCGAGGACACCATGGTTGCCATCGTCTCGCTGGGCTCGCCGCGGACGTTCCGGCTGCGGCCGCGCGGCGGCGGGGCGACGATCGCCCACCAGCTTGGTCACGGCGACCTGATCGTGATGGGCGGGTCCTGCCAGCGCACCTGGGAGCACTCGATACCCAAGACGTCGCGGCCGGTTGGGCCGCGGATCAGCGTGCAGTTCCGCCCGCGCGGGGTTCGCTGACGGTATTCCCGCGGCGCGCTGCCCGGCGCTCCACGTACCGGCGCATCTTCACGTTCTTGCCGCAGTCGTCCATGGTGCACCACCGGCGGCTGGAGTTCTTGGAGTGGTCGACATACAGCCAGGGACAGGCGGCGCACCGCTTCACCCGATCCAGCTGACCGCCGGTGAGCAGCTCATGGGCCGCGTACGCCACCCGCCAGAGCACCGCGTCCAGACTCGTGCCGTCCCCGAAGACGAGGTCCGCGTGGTTCTGGTCGATCGCCAGATCGGCGTGGCCGATGGCGTCCGCGATCGCCCGGCGAAGCTCGCGCCACGGCTGCTCGGGTAGCGGCTGGCCGTCCGCGATCGCACCGAACACCGACTGCACGTTCCGGCGGAGCGCGTAGGTCCGGCGCAAACTGGCCGCAGCCGCCCTCGGCTGGGATCTCGCAAGTGCGGCGAGTTCGTCGTGCTGCTCATCGGAGAGCAACGTCATGTTCCGTGCCCAGGCCAAGAGCCGTGACACGTCCTGGATGTGGTCGAAGCGCCTCGGCTCGGTGGGGTAGTCGACCGTGTTGGCGAAGTCGAGCGCCAGGTTCCCGGCCACGACGAAGAGCGGCCGAGGCGGCGCGGCTAGCTGAACTGTTTCCATCAAACAGCACTTTACCAGTCTCGACATCACACCGGCCAGCTCGTAGTGTTACCGGTATGAGACGTTTTGATAGAAACCCAACGACGTTGGCGATCGGCGTGCTCTGCGTTGCCCAGCTCGTCGTCGTGTTGGACGCCACCATCGTGGCGAGCGCGCTACCGGCGCTGGGCCGCGATCTCGGCTTCTCGACCGACCACCTGCAGTGGGTGGTGACGGGGTACACGCTAGCGCTCGGCGGCTTTCTGGCGGTCGGTGGCCGGATTGCCGATCTGGTCGGTGCCCGTCGCGGATTCGCTCTGGGCCTGGCCGGGTTCACCGCCGCGTCCTCGGGATGCGGGCTGGCGCCGTCGCAGGCAGTGTTGCTCAGCTGCCGGGTGCTGCAGGGTGTCGCGGCGGCCCTGCTGTTGCCTGCAGCCCTGGCCCTGTTGACCTCGATCGCAGGATCAGGTCGCGCCCGGCGGCGAAACGTCGGCATCTGGACCGCGGCCGGCGCAGCGGGCGGTGCGACGGGCTGGGTGCTGGGTGGTCTGCTGACTGAGTACGCCGACTGGCGCTGGGTGTTCTTCGTCAATGTCGGCATCGGGATGGCCGTGCTACCGCTGCTCGCCAGGGCGCTGCCTCGAACCGAGGGCCGCCGGTCCCAGCAGTTGGACGTCGTCGGTGCCGCCGGGGTCACCCTTGGACTCGGTCTGGTCGTCTACGGGCTGACCGCGACGGCCGACATGGGCACCCGACCCTTGTTTGTCGTCGGCCCCTTACTGGCCGGGATCACTGTTCTTGTGGCGGTGCTCAGACACGAGCGCCGGGTCGCCAACCCGCTGCTGCCCGCAGATCTGCTCCGCAATCGCGCGGTCGGCGGGGCCAACCTGGTGGCCTTCACGATTACCGGCTCCACCACCCCGGCAATGCTGCTGGTCGTGCTCTATGTGCAGAACGTGCTCGGCGTCTCGCCGGGACGGGCTGCGTGGTACTTCCCTGCCGTGAACATCGCGGTCGTCGCCGGTTCACTGCTCGGCCCGGCGCTGATCGCCCAGCTCGGCGCACGCCGAACCGCGTACGCGGGTTCCGGGCTGATCGTCGGCGGGATCTTGATTCTGACCACGCTGCCCAGCCAGGGCCTGCCCGGAGCCCGGCTGATCACCTCCTTCGCCGTGATGGGCGTCGGGCTGGCGATCGCCTCGGTCGCCTCGACGACCGTGGGCACCACCGCAGCAGCGCCGGCGGAGCGCGGTCTGGTTTCCGGTCTGCTCAACTCCGCAGCTCAGATCGGGACCGCACTCGGTCTTGCGGTGGTCACCCCACTGGCTTCGCGGCCGGAATCCGGTGCGGACGCGATGCTGGGCGGCATGCGCTGGGGCTTCTTCGGCGCCGCCGCGATCGCCGGCCTCGGCCTCGCCGCCGCCGCGTTGCTAACGGGCCGACATCAACGGGGCCATGCCGACGGCACGGGCGGGAGCGTCGGCGTCACCGCAGATCGCGAGCCACTTGGCCAGCATCTGGTAACCCCACTCGGTGAGCACTGACTCGGGGTGGAACTGCACTGCCTCGACCGGCAGTTCACGGTGCCGCACCGCCATGATCACTCCACTCGGAGTGGTCGCAGTCACTTCGAGTTCGTCCGGCACGGTGTCGGGCTCGATCGCCAGTGAGTGGTAGCGGGTGGCGGTGAAGGGGGACGGCAGGCCGGTCAGCACGCCGACGCCATCGTGCAGCACCGACGACGTCTTTCCGTGCAGCAGTTCGGGCGCGCGGTCGACCACACCGCCGTACGCCACTCCGATGCTCTGCAGGCCAAGGCAAACTCCGAAGATCGGCACTCGGCCGGCCTGGCTGCGGACGACGTCGACGCAGACACCGGCTTCCTCGGGCACGCCGGGACCCGGTGAGAGCAGGATGCCGTCGAAGCCGTCGGCAAAGGAGGGATCGGCGAAACGGGGGTCGTCGTTGCGCCAGACCTCCACCTCGGCGCCGATCTGCGCCAGGTACTGGACGAGGTTGTAGACGAACGAGTCGTAGTTGTCGATCACCAGGATCTTGGCCACGGTCACCGGCCAATTGTCCCACCGTTGCCGCTGACCACTTTCCGAAATAGCTGCGGCCTCGGGGCGTTGGCTACCATGCCTAGTCGAACAGCGAGGAGATTGCGTGCCCGAGTCGAGAACGCGGAAAGCCGCTGCCGAGAAGCAGAAGCTCAAGGCGCAGCGGTCGGCGAAGCCGAAGAAGGTCAAGGCTCCGTCCAGCCGGCGCTGGGTCCCCCCCACCTTCATCACGGTCGGCCTGCTGGGCGTGGCCTGGCTGATCATCTACTACGTCGCCGGACCGAGCATCCCGTACATGAGCGACCTGGGTAACTGGAACATCCTGATCGGCATGGGCGGCATGGCGGCCGCGTTCGTCATCGCGACCTTGTGGAAGTAGCCCAGGCCCCCCTCCGTCACCGAAACCGGTCAGAAACGACGGCGTGTCCTGACGAATCCGTGTCGTATCTGACCGGTTTCGTAGTGCAGCGGACACCAGCAAACATCACGGTGTAATCACAGACCTGTCATTCGTCCACACTGGGGATAACTCCTGTGGACAGTCGCCGGGCAGTACTGCGACGCTGGAGCCGCCTAGCCGTTCCACTCGGGCCGGGTCCAGAACCAGGTGCTGTCCAGCCGCTCGCGGGCGACCCAGGCACCGAAGATCATGATGATTCCGGTGACCAGGCAGACTGCCCAGGCGTACCCGACGTAGCTGGCGACCCCTGCGCCCTCCAGCAGCCGGTACGCGGTGAAGATCACCGGAGCGCTGAGTGCGAACAGCCAGCCCGCCGCCAGCAGCCCGCGGCGCGTCCAGCGGCCGACGCTCTCAGCCGCCAGTGCCCAGAAGGTGAACAGGCCCAGTACCAGGGCGACGTGCTGCATGGATAGCCCGTAGAAGGCCAGGTTGAGTCCGGCTGAAGCGCCCACGACGTCGATGCCGGGGCCGAACCCGCCCGAACCGGCCTCGGCCCAGAGGAAGAAGTAGCTGGCCGGGAACAGCGACCGACCGAAGATGCCATCGGCGGCCTTCACCCCGATGTGCGGCACCACGGTGCTGAGCACCATCAGGACGAAGACCAGCGCACACACCACGCCCCGCCGCTGGTAGCCGCGGCGGCGGCGTTGCAAGGCCTCCTCGGTGGGCAGGATCACGGACACACCTCCAACGATGCTTCCTTGACCCTACGGGCTCGGGCAAGCACGACGCAGACACACGCTGCACCCCTTAGTCGGACGCTGCACCCTCTGCAGAGGGTTCAGCGTCGGGGTAAAGGGTGCAGCGTGGGCCGGTTCAGCCTTCTGGGAGGACCGAGACCTGCAGGTGCGCGGTGACCGCGTCGTGCAGCTTCACCCCCACGGTGTGGGTGCCCACGTACTTGATCGGCTTGTCGATCTGCACCGCACGCTTGTCGACCGGCGGGCCGCCGGCCTTCTTGATGGCACCGATCACGTCGGCCGGGGTCACCGCCCCGAAGAGTTTGCCGGTCTCGCCGGCGCGTACGCCCAGTTCGACTGTCAGGCCCTCGAGATCCGACCGCACCTGCTGGGCGTGGTCGAGGCCGCGGATCTCCCGCGCCTCTCGGCTCCGCTTGATGCCGGCAATCTGCTTCTCCGCGCCCTTGGTCCAGGCGATGGCAAAGCCCCGAGGCACCAGGAAGTTGCGGCCATAGCCGTCCTTCACCTCGACCACGTCGCCGGCCAAACCGAGCTTGTCCACGGGCGCCGTCAGGATGAGCTTCATGTCTCCCCCTGCTCAGCGGGCCGTCGAGGCGTACGGCAACAGGGCCACCTCGCGGGCGTTCTTGATGGCGATCGCGACCTGGCGCTGCTCTTGGACCGAGAGGCCGGTTACCCGGCGAGCGCGGATCTTGCCCCGCTCCGAGATGAATTTCCGCAGCGTCGCGGTGTCCTTGTAGTCGATGTGCTGGCCGGCGCGCAGCGGGTTGGACTTCTTCTTCGGTACCCGCTTGGCCGGTGGTGTGGTGGCCATGATGTCTCCTCTTAGAAGGGGGGCTCTTCGGACTGCGGCGTTGCCCAGGGGTCGGAACCCTGCTGCGCGCGGTTGCCGGCAGCGCTGCCGCCAGTCGCCCAGGGGTCGTCGCCGTAACCGCCGCCACCCTGGTTGCCGCCGCCCTGGCCCCCGCCACTCTGGCCCCCGCCACTCTGGCCACCGCCGTACGAGCGGCCGCCGCCCTGACCGCCGCCGCTGGCGTTGCGCGAGACCTTCGCCGTGGCGTACCGCAGCGCCGGCCCGATCTCGTCGACGTCGACCTCGAAGACGGTACGCCGCTCGCCCTCACGGGTCTCGTAGCTACGGCTCCGCAGCCGGCCCTGGACGATCACCCGCATGCCCTTCTGCAGAGACTCGGCCACGTTCTCCGCGGCCTGCCGCCAGACGGCGCAGTTGAGGAACATGGCATCGCCGTCACGCCACTCGTTGGTCTGCCGGTCGAACGTGCGCGGAGTCGACGCGACGGTGAAGTTCGCCACGGCGGCCCCGGACGGGGTGAATCGCAGCTCAGGGTCGGCGGTGAGGTTGCCGACCAGGGTGA
>JBKPNA010000113.1:0-6094 GCA_046765695.1 Actinomycetota bacterium
CGGTGCGCGAAGCGCACCTGCTCCACTGGGACGTCGTAGCCCCAGTTGGTTCCCCAGTGCACCGACACGACGACGATGTCGTGCGGCTGGCGTACCTCGTCCGCCCGGCGGCAGAGCTCATCGGCGGCCATGTCGGTCAGCGACCCGATGAGCTGAACACCGGGTCGGTTTCCGGCCGCGGCCCATCCGTCCGGGATGCCGCTGGACGGGCTCCCGAATGCGAAGACGACCACTCTGCCTTCACTTCCCGGAATCGGTGCGAACGCTGGTGCCGCAGCCTCCTCCAGGGATCGTCCTGCGCCGGCCACGCGATGGCCCGATGCGGCCAGGACATCCAGCGTTTCGAGCAGGCCCCGGCGGCCGAAGTCAAGTACGTGATTGTTGGCCAGCACGCAGACGTCCGGCCGCACGACATCGACAGCAGCGATGTTGGCCGGATGCATCCGGTAGTGGACACCCTTGCCCGGAGCGAAATCCGAGCTGGTGGTGATGCTGGTTTCCAGATTGATGATCCGGGCGGCTGGGTTGACGTCGTCGAGCAGCTCCAAAGCCTCTCCCCACGGCCAGGACCAGTCCACTGGTTGCGGGATGCTGCCGTTCACCTGAGCTGCCAGGGCGACGTAGGTCCGGGCGTCGTGGACCGAACGCTCCCGCAATGTCGGGTCTCCCGGATGGCGCAGGATCTGGTCGACGCCTCGGCCGAGCATGACGTCGCCGCACAAGAACAGCGTGACGCCGCCGTCTCGCGATCCATCGGTCACAGCCTGGTTCATCACTCCGATCGTGCCAGCGCCGATCAGTGACCCAAATCTGCACCCGTTCCTTGCATCTGCACCGCCTGCAACCGGTGCAGATCGAACGAAGGGGTGCAAATCTGTACTGAAAGGCCAACAGACGATTTCGGTGCGTTAGCCTACCGAGGTCCGTTGGAGTGAAGGAGTGCCGCGAACTCGAGATGACTTCGGCCGCTGAAGTGCCGGAGATATGTGGATGCATCAGCTTCCAGACATTTTTCCGAACATTTGCCTCGTGCGGCTGGCTGACCGCTGTAAAGATCACACTAGGAGCCATCGATCCCGGCCTCTACAGACTCACGGCACCGAGTTGCGGTGCGGCGCATCGAACCCGCCGGTGGGGCGTCAGGACTTGCTCGCGATGCCGCGTGGAGTTACCTGGCACTCGCGATGCAACTCGTCTCCTCAACCGTCATCTTCGCAATCGGATTTCGCCATCTATCCCACCAGGAGATGGGTGTCTACGCCATCGCCGCCTCTACGACGGCATTGCTCGCCGTGCTGGATCCCGCAATTACCTTGGGAATATCGCGGAATGTCGCTCGACTTGCCGCAGGGCGGGGAGACGCTGAGGAGCAACGGCGATTTATCGCGAGCGGGCAGTCAGTGCTTGCTGCGCTCGGCGCGGGCGTTGTCGTCCTCGGCGTCTGCGCCGCCGTAACGATCCGCATCTTCGGTCTGGCTGACCTGGACGCCGCGGTATGGGCCCTGCTTGCGCTGTTGGCCACCACGTTCGCGATGCAGCTTGCGACCGCGATCATTCCCGCGACGCTGACCGGCTACTCCGACTACTTCGGTCTTGCCGTAGGCGGCACCTTGTCCGGGGCCACCACTCTCGGGGTTGTCGCCTCGACCCTGCCTGAACTGGGCCTGATCGGATTCGGGCTGGGGGCGCTGGCCGGACTCCTGGCCGGTCGCGGCTTCCTGCTGTGGCGCTTCACACGCATTCCGTCGCGACAGGCGATCCGGCCGACGCGTCCGACGAGGCGTGACCTACGCGGATTGGCCGCGTTCGCTGTTCCGATGCTCTTGCTCTCACTCGCGGGCCAGGTGATCTCGTGGATAGACGTGGTAGCCATCGGAGCCATGCTCGGCGCCTCCACGGCGGCCCTCTACCGGGTGGGTAGCTCGGTGCCAGGCCAGGCTGTGGGGGTGGTCTATCGGGCCTTCGACGTCTCCTACCCCAGGCTCAGTGCAGGAGATGAAACGTGGCAGCTGCGCGCCACGACGTTACTGACCCGAGTGGCCTGCGCTGGTTGCGGTGTGGCATTTGCCGGCCTGATCGCGCTGCGCACCGACGTCGTACACATCCTCACCGGCGGCCCGAGCGAACTGGCGCAACTCGTGCTGATCATTCTGTGCCTCACCTGGGCTGCGAATGTGCCGGCGCATGGACTGGGATTGCTGGCAATCGCGCGCGGGCGACAATCGTTCTTTACGCCGCTGGTCTGCACCGAGGCAGTGGCCAACGTCGCGCTCACCGTCCTGCTGGTCAGGCTGTGGGGGGCGCCGGGCGCGGCTTGGGCCACGCTTGCGACATTGGCCACCTCCAACCTGCTGATCATGCCCATCATCGTGCGCCGTGTGGTGCACGGATCGCTTGCGTTGGTGCTGGGTCACGGACTAGTGCCGCTGCTCTTGACCGGGGTGCCGGCGCTGCTGATTTTCGAGCTGAGCGCACGACAGGTGACGGGAATCCCCCGCATCATGTTGATCGCGTCGATGACCTGTGTGCTGGCCGGGGCGGCCGCGCTCGCCGTGGCGGGAACCGACGGCAGACGAGTACTCGCAGCAAGCTTCCGAGGGAGGCGGCCGCATGATCAAGCTCTCGCCGCAGCTGAGAGCTCGACGAACTGACTTAGCTTCACTACCGAACGGGATCGCGTGCAGCTTCTGGTGATGGGCGCGGGCGGGCACGCCCGTGAGGTGCTGGATGTGCTGGAGACCCTGCTCGGAGCACCACCGCCAGGCGTGCATCCAGCGCTGTTCGCCGAATCCGGTACGACGTCGGACGCTGCAGCCGAACTCGTACGCGCTCGGGGGTACGAACTGACCTCGGTGATTCCGCAAGTTGCGACTCACTATCTACCCGCGGTCGGCCTTCCCCACGTTCGACGCCGACTGAGCGCAATTGCTGAGCGCCATGGGCTCGAGCCGACATCAGCCGTAAGCCCGCTGAGCCGTGTGCCGCCCGGAGCCGCCGGTGCCCGCGGGCTCGTCTGCTTCGCCGGAACCCAGGTCAGCACGAACGTGACATTCGGCGAACACTGCCACCTCAACCAGATGTGCAGCCTGAGTCACGATGTGCGCCTTGGGGATTTCGTCACCGTGAGCCCCGGCGCCGTTCTGACCGGCGCGGTGACGGTGGACGACGACGTGTTTGTCGGCGCGGGGGCGGTCATCCTTCCTGGTGTCCACGTGGGCCGAGGTGCGGTGATCGGCGCCGGCGCGGTCGCCCTGAAGAACGTCCCACCCGGGACTACCGTGGTCGGGAACCCCGCGCGGCCCCTGGTGAACCGTTGACTCTGCCGCGGCGTCGACCGTCCGGATCAGGCCCCAATCGCCTCAAGCACGAGGTCCCGGATGCGTTCCAGCGACGAGGTGGTGATGTCGTTGGCCATGGGAAGGGACACGATTCGCTGGGCGAGCGCCTCGGTGTTCTCGAGACTGCCCGCGACGGTTGCTCGGCTGAACGCTTCGAGTTTGTGCAGAGGCGGATCAAAGTAGGTGCGGACTTCCACGCCAGCATCAGTGCTCATCTCCAGCAGGCGCTGCCGTGAGAAGCGGTCCGGCATCGCGGCCGGGACGAACTGAAAGGCCGATCCATGCGAGCCGCGCTGAAACGTGACGCCGGAACCGGCCAGTGCCTCACGGATCCAGGCCGCCGCTGTCCGACGCCGCTGCAGCGTCTCCTCATAAGTACGCAGCACCGCTAGTCCCACTGCCGCAGACAACTCCGGCAGCTTCGCATTGATGCCGACATGTCCGGGAACTGCGTGAGCCTGGTCGAAGCCGAAGTTGCCCAGGTGGGTGACGCGTTCGAGCACCTCGGCCGACACGGACGTGACCAGACCTCCTTCGCCAATGGCGAACGGCTTGGTTGCGTGGAAGCTGAATACCTCCGCATCTCCCTGGTCCCCTAGGCGCCGGCCTTCCTCGTCAGCTGCCCCGAACCCGGCCGCGGAGTCGACGACGGTGGGAACTCCCAGTTCGGCAATCACGGCTGCGAGCGACGCTCGGCGAGCAGCACGGGGAGCTACGCCAAAGGTTGAGCACTGAAGGACACCGGCGAGCGATTCACCCAGGTCCCGGAGCCGCTGCAACGACTCCTCGGAGGGCAGCCAGTCATCGGGGTCTATGTCGATGAACACCGGTTCGAAACCAGCCCAGATGATCGCGCACACAGACGCGACGAACGTAAAGGACGGTACGGCGACGAGCCTTCGTCGACCACTGGGAATCCCGAAACAAGCCCGCATCGCAGTCATGAGCCCTGCGGTGGCACTGCTCACTAGGACCCCCGGGTTCTCCAGGCGCAAATAGTGTGCGCATTCCTGCTCAAGCTGGATCACACATGGACCTCGGTTCGCAAACCAGCGGACCTTCTCCGATTGTGCAAAGAACGGCTCTACCTCGGCCAAGGACGGCAGTGACGGCGCTTGGAAGCGGATGATTTCCGTTGTGCTCAAGGGATGTTCTCCGAATTCGGATCAGCATGGAGGAGACGGCGACGGCCTACCCTATCGTGATCGCCGGGACCGGAAATGCCATAATTGAAATTGAGCCGGGTCAATCGCGTGCCTGGCGGCCATGATGTCGGTCACATTCCAGGTCGTCGGCTTGCTTCGACCGACAATGACAGCCCGACCGTTCAATGACAACGTTGTACGACACATTCGAGCTTGCGACGCCAGCGGGTCGGCGGTCGCACGGCGGACTCTGTCGACCAAAATTCCAGGACCGGTCCGATCGGAGCGGGGGCAACTGCGAACCGCCCGGGGCATTGCGCATGGTTCCGCTCGACGATGGTTTGGGCGGTGATCGGCTCGTGGGGAACATCGTTCCCTTCGGTCCTGATCGCTGGTGGTTTGTCCGGCCCGGCTGCTGGGATCCGGCACCGGCGCATCGTTCGACGGGAGACCTCAGGGTGGAGGGCGGCCCGGCCTGGCACACAGGTGTCGCCCCGGTCTCCGGACTGCTCCTCCGGCGGGCACGTTGCTCAATGTCAGATCGCAGCCAGCTTCGGCCGACCTCGACCGGCGGTGGCCAGCCTCGCGTTCGATCTCGACGACACGGCTTCGCCAATGTCTGCGGAAGTGGTCTATCGCCGCACCATCGTCAACGCGATTCGGCACCTGTTCAGACGTCACAAGTCGCTTCATTTGAATCTGGACGCAACCGCCCGGAGCGCCTACCGTAGCTTTATGGGGGCCCGTCCTTGACTCGGGGGACACGGTAGCCGCTCCGTCGAGCAAGGAGCCAATAATGGCAGAATATGTCGTCCGTTCCGGTGATACCCTTACCGCCATTGCGAACCGATTCGGGGTGAGCTTGGCGAATCTGGAAGCGGCGAATCCGCAAATCTCTGATCCGAACCGCATCTTTCCCGGGCAGATCATCACGATTCCGGGTAGCTCTCCGGCGGCCGGACCAGAATATGTCGTCCGTTCGGGTGACACCCTTACCGCCATTGCGAACCGATTCGGGGTGAGCCTGGCGAATCTGGAAGCGGCGAATCCGCAAATCTCCGATCCGAACCGCATCTTTCCCGGGCAGATCATCACGATTCCGGGTAGCTCTCCGGCGGCCGGACCAGAATATGTCGTCCGTTCCGGTGACACCCTTACCGCCATTGCGAACCGATTCGGGGTGAGCCTGGCAGCCCTCGAAGCCGCGAACCCGCAAATCTCTGACCCGAACCGCATCTTTCCCGGACAGATCATCACGATTCCGGGTAGCTCCCCGGCGGCCGGACCGCGCTACATCGTTCAGACCGGCGATACCCTCGCCACCATTGCCAACCGATTCGGGCTGAGCTTGGCGGACCTTGAGGCGGCGAATCCGCAAATCTCTGACCCGAACCGCATCTTCCCCGGACAGATCATTGCCGTCACGGCCGTGACCACCTATGTGCGGCACGATATTTGGACTCTGGACGACGTCGATCACTGGCACCCGACGATCTACGCATACGCACGTGGGGTCGGCGTTCTGATGGACCGGACTGATGCCAATCCGCTCGACCCGATCGGTTGGCAGTATCAATCCGACGTCCACGGGACGAATGTGAACCCGGACAA
>JBKPNA010000114.1:0-4030 GCA_046765695.1 Actinomycetota bacterium
ACAGACTTACGAGACACGAGTTGTCGCTTTCTGGTAGGTGGCGGACGCTGCGCGTCGCAGCGCGGTGGCGGACTCGTCGGTTCGGGTGAACCGCGTGGGGGAGAAGGGGAGTAACACGTCGGGCAGCTCGCCGCGCAGCACGAGCGTGCTGAGTGCGGCCGCGGATCCGGGGCCGAGCGTGATGCCCTGCATGCCGTGGCCGGTTGAGACATAGGTGTTGGTCAGCGGGCCGAGCCGCCCGATGATCGGCAGGCCGTCGGGCGTCATCGGCCGAATGCCCGCCCGTGGCGTGATCGGTGTCGCCGGTGGGGTCCAGTCGCGGAAGTAGCGGCCCGGGGCCGCCAGGATGGCACCGATCCGGATCTGGTTGAGTTCCTCGTCGAGGCCGCCGAACTCCATCGTGCCGGCCAGCCGCAGGTTGCGGTGGAGCGGCGTCACGGCGACCTTCGCATCCGACAGGTTGGTTGCGCTGCGGAGCCCGTACGGAGGGACATCGATGCTGTAGCCCTTACCAGGGCGTATCGGCAGCGGCACGCCGATCAGCTTGGACAACGGACCGGTCCAGGGGCCGGCGGCGAGCACGTACGCGTCGGCCGCGAGCCGCTCCTCCCCAGCGGTGATCTCGGTGACCCGGTCGCGCTCGATCCGGACCCCGGCGAGCGGCGCGTTCTCCACGATCCGCACGCCCAGCTCAATCAGCCGCCGGTGCAGGGAGCGCATCAGGGCGTTCGGGTCGACGTGTTGCTCGTGGGGGAAGAAGATCCCGCCGTAGACGGCGTCGGACAGCTTGGGCTCGTGCTCGCGGACCGCGTTCCCGATGAGCAGCTGCGGGTCGCGGTCGAAGCGCCGGACCAGGTCGAGGGTGGTCGCATGGTGCTCGAAGTTCCGACGGTCGGTGAAGGCCATCAGCAGGCCGTCGTGGTGGAGCTCGAAGTCGAGACCGTCGGCGCGGTAGTCCTCGTACGCCTCGACCGTGCTGTGGGCGAGCCGCAGGTTGGCCTCGAAGCCCGCCCGTTGAGCGGATGCGGTGCAACTGCGCCACATGCCGATCATGAACTTCACGAAGACCGGATCGAGGGACGGACGGATGTAGAGCGGGCTGTCCCGCCGCAGCATCCACTTCAGCGACTTGCTGATCATGCCAGGCCCGGGCACCGGCGCGGACTCGGCCGGGACGATCCAGCCGGCATTCACCTCGGCGGCACCTCGGCCGGTCTGGCGGGCGTCGATGATGGTGACGTCGGCGCCGTCCCGGCGTAGGTGGTAGGCACTGATCAGTCCGACGGCGCCGCCGCCGATGACGGCGACGTGCTTGCCGGTCACTGGCCGTCGAGCGCGTAGACCTGGCCGGTCTGCGCGCCCTCCACCGCCTTGACGTAGGCCTGTCCCACCGCCGCAGCGGAGACCTGGCTGAACCCGGGGAAGGCACTGTGGTGGCTCGTGGCCTCCACCAGCACGGTCGGGCTCACCGCGTTGATCCGGATCCCTCGGGGGAGCTCGATCGCAGCCGCCATGGTGAATGCCTGGAGGGCGCCGTTGGCCACCGAGGACGCCGCTCCGGTGACGATCGGCTCGCGGCCCAGCACGCCGGTCGTCAGCGTGAACGATCCGCCGTCGACGACGTACGGCGTGCCGATCTGGACGATGTCGATCTGGGCCAGGGCCTTGGCCAGCAGGCCCTTCAGGAAGTCGCCGTGGTCGAGTTGGGCGAGCGGCTCGTACGGCGCAGACCCGACTGCGGCGACCACGGCGTCCACGGTGCCCAGCGCGGCGAAGAGGGCAGCGATGGAGTCCGGATCGGTGGCATCCACCGCCGGGGTCGAGGAGCGGGAGGCCCCGACCACGTCGTGCCCGCGTTCGGACAGCGCGGAGATGGCGGCGCCGCCGACCAGACCGGTGCCGATCACCAGAACCTTCACGAATCCGTCCTATCTGCTGGCTGGTCCTGTGGCTGATCGGGCGAGTGGCGAAGCGCGATCAGCTCCTCGGCGGTGGCCACCGTGTGCGCCTGGAGCGCTGCCTCGATGCGTTCGGGGTCGCGGGCCACGATGCTGTCCACCAGCGCGGCGTGGATCCGGCGGGACCGTTCCGGGTTGGGACGCGCACGTTGATCCTCGGCCAGGGCGATCGTCATGTGGGCTTCGATGACGGGCCAGAGCTGGTCGAGCAGGACGTTGTCGGAGGCCGACCAGATGGCCCGGTGGAAGGCGAGGTGGGCGTCGTGCCGCGCCACCGGGTCGGGGTCGGCGACCGTGGCCTCGTACGCGTGCCAGGCCTGGAGCAGGGCGTGCATCCGGCGACCGGACGCGTCGCCGGTGATCGCCTGGATCGCCAGCCGGTCGAGGGCCAGCCGCGTCTGGGCGAGATCGCGGATCGCGGCGGCGTCGATCTCGGTCACGCGCAGACCCCGGTACGGCTCCGCAGTGAGCAGTCCCTCCTGCGCGAGCTGGGCGAGCGCCTCCCGCACGGTCGGCCGACTCACCTGCAGGGTGCTGGAAAGGCCGACCTCCGTCAGCTTCTGGCCGGGGCGCAGTACGCCGAGGACGATGCCCCGCCGGATCTGGTTGACCACCGCCTCCCGCCGGGAGATCGACGACGCCGGCAGCAGCCCCGGACGTGCGTCAGAGGGTTGCGCCGACTCGACCAGTGCTTCCGTCACGCGAGGAGGTTAGCATGTCGATTGTCTGACAAAAACCGAGGAACCTCTGGTCATTGACATGCGACTCCCATGACACAGCGGATCTGCACCCTTCGCCTCCATTTGCACCTCGTACAGCCGGTGCAGATCGAAGAAGAGGGTGCAGATCCGGCCGTTGAAGACTCTGGCAGAAAACTTTCGTACGGAGGCGTATCAGCCACTGTTGGCTGAAACTTTATGAGGGCAAGATTGCTGCCATGATAGTTCTCATCGGCATAGCCCTGATCCTCCTGCTGCTCCTCGTGCTGAAGCCGGTCGAGCAGCGTCAAGGTTTCACCTCAAGGCCGTCCGTGCGGTCCACCGACCCCGACGAGTTCCGGGTCGCCCATGACCTGCAGGTGCTCCGCTAGTCCGCCCTGCACCACACCGCCCCGCCGGCGCAAAGTCCAACCGGACGCGCGCCGGCTGGGCTGCTACCTCAGGCCCGCTGGTGCATGGCGATCCACGACTACAGGACCCGACTAGCCGAACTCGTTGTAGGTCACCGAGATGACCTTCGCCACCAACTTGCTCGATGAGGATGCCATCTTGGCGGATTCCTCCTCATCGAAGGTCATGGTCCCGTCACCATCAACCTCGAAGGTGTTGGTGATCGTCTCCTTGCCGCCGGTCACCTCATACGTCACCTCGGTCGTCCCCTTAGCCGGGAAACTCTGGCCACCAACGTAGGACGGGATGATCTGGAAGTTCACGTCGCACCCGAGTTCGCCGTAGCACTTCTTCGTCAGAAGCTTGATTCCGATCGTGAAGTCCGTGGGCTTCGGGTTGTACCTGGTCTGGGTTGGCTCGATCGACGGTTTCTCTGTTTGCACCGGTGATGCACCGCCGCTCTCCATCGTGGCCTCAACGGTCACTGTCACTGTCACTGCGGGCGCGGGCGCAGCCGTCGTCCTGCCAACACCACCCCGATCACCCCACCCGCCGCCACCCCAGGCGCCGATCCCGATGCCGACGAGCAACGCCGCTATGGCTGCGAGAACGGCTGGGAGAAATAGCGCCAGACGGAACCGCTTGTGCTCGACTGCCTGGATCCCGGGCACCGGTTGCTGCTGCACGGGCGGCTGTGGTATGGGCGGCTGCCGTTGGGCATCGGGTGGCTGGGCTGGCGGATCGGCCGGCTCCGGCATGGGGACTCCTCGGATTGGGTAGAAACGCCGCTCACAATCAGCACAGCTCGAGCCGCTAGGAGAAGCGCTCTGCGATTGTCGCCGAAGTGCAATCCTGAAATGTCTCGGGTGCGCCTTCGTTGCGGGCCTCGACGAACTTCCGGGCGTGACCACTAGTGTCGTGAGCCTGCTGGGAGGTAGACCATGCGGTGGACCAGGACGATCA
>JBKPNA010000115.1:0-8660 GCA_046765695.1 Actinomycetota bacterium
TCCCAGGCGGCCTCAGTTCGATCCACCGCCGCCCGGTCAACGGTCAGCCGGCCGGCCACCACCTGGCCGGCCCAGTCCAGCGAGCGTTCCAGAAAATCCGCTCCGTCGAACATCGCGTCGGCCAGCCCGAGCCCGTACGCCCCGGGCCCGTCGAGCATCCGGTTCTGGCTCAGCGGGTTCTCGATATTCAAGGTGACCGCTCGCTCGATCCCGATCAGGTTGGGCAGCAGGTACGCCCCACCCCAACCCGGAACCAGGCCCAGGAAGCACTCGGGCTGCCCGATGCCGGCGGCCGCGGCCGAGATCGTGCGGTAGTGGCAGTGCAGCGTCAGCTCCAGCCCACCGCCGAGTGCCATGCCGTTGATCAGCGCGAAGGTCGGCACGTCCGAGGTGTGCAGCTTGTCATACACCGCATGGCCGATCCGCCCGATGGTCAGGGCCTGCTCCCGGTCGGTCATCGTCGCCATCGCCGAGAGGTCGGCCCCTGCCGCCAGCATGAACGGTTTGCCGGTGACCAGGATTGCGGCGATGTCGTCGCGGGCCCGTGCGGCGTCGAGCGCGGTGTTGAGCTCGCCGAGTCCCCGTGGACCCAGCGTGTTGGGCCGGGTGTGGTCCTTCCCGTTGTCGAGGGTGATCAGCACCGCGGTCCGGTCGGCGTGCGGCAAAATCACGTCCCGGCTCAGTGCCCGGGTCACCACCTCGTCGCCAGCGACCGTCGCCGCCTGCTCGATCAGCTGCCGTAGCTCCTGGTCGTCCATCACGCCGACCCATCCTCGGAGTTGTCAGAAACTGAGCGAGCCCTGGCTCGCTGAGTTTCTGACAAGTCGGAAGAGGGGGAGTGGTGCGGGTTCTCCCAGATCACGGTGCCGCCCATGCCGAGGCCGATGCACAGCGTCGTCAGGCCGTAGCGCACCTCGGGGTGCTCGCGGAAGGCGCGGGCCAGGTGAATCATCAGCCGCACTCCCGAGCTGGCCAGCGGGTGCCCGAGGGCGATCGCCCCGCCATACGGGTTGATCCGGGGGTCCTCGGCCGGCAGTCCGAAGTGGTCAAGGAACGCCAGCACCTGCACCGCGAAGGCCTCGTTGATCTCGATGGCGCCGATGTCGGCCATCGTCAGCCCGGTCCTCGCCAGCGCCTTCTCGGTGGCTGGAATGGGGCCGACACCCATCGTCTCCGGGTCCACCCCGGCGAAGGCGTAACCGACCAGCCTCATGGCTACCGGGAGGCCGAGCTCACCGGCCACCTCCTCGGCCGCCACCAGGCATGCGGTGGCGCCGTCGTTCAGTCCGGCAGCGTTGCCGGCGGTCACCCGGCCGTGTGGCCGGAACGGCGTTCGCAGTCCCGCGAGGACCTCGACGGTGGTGCCGGGACGGGGCGGCTCGTCCGCGGTGGCCAGGCCCCAGCCGAGTTCGGTGCTGCGGGTGGCAACGGTGACCAGCGACTCCTGGATCACTCCGTCGGCGTAGGCCTGTCGCACCCGCTCCTGGCTGAGGGCCGCGTAGGCGTCGGCGCGCTCCCGGGTGATCTCCGGAAATCGGTCGTGCAGGTTCTCCGCCGTCGCACCCATCACCAGGGCCGACTGGTCGACCAGCTTCTCGGCCACGATCCGCGGGTTGGGGTCGATGCCCTGCCCCATCGGGTGATGCGTCATGTGCTCCACTCCGCCGGCCACGGCCACGTCGTACGCGCCAAAGGCGATCCCGGAGGAGACGCTCGTCACCGCGGTCATCGCCCCGGCGCACATCCGGTCAACCGCGAACCCGGGCACCGACCGGGGCAGTCCGGCGAGCAGTGCGGCCGTCCGGCCGAGCGTCAGGCCCTGGTCGCCGGTCTGGGTGGTCGCGGCGATGGCGACCTCGTCGATCCGTTCGGGAGGCAGCTCGGGATAGCGGCGGAGCAGCTCCCGGATGCAGTTGACGACCAGATCGTCGGCCCGGGTCTCGGCGTACATGGACCCGGCCTTACCGAAGGGAGTGCGAACGCCGTCGACGAAGACGACATCGCGGAGCGTACGAGGCATGGCCGTATATTACTTGTGAGTAACTAAGAGCGGCGTCAGCGCCGGAACCGTCAGCTCGCGCTGCCAGAGCCTGGCTCCGTAGCCGGCCAGAGCCGCATCGACGGTCTCCTCGGTCACCGGGGACGGCGGCCGCCAGGCGAGTCGTCGGACGTGCTCGGGGATCAGCAGGTTCTCCATCGGGACGTTGTGCTGGTCGGCGATCGCCTGCAGCGCGGCCCTCACTGCGGCCAGCCGGGCAGCGGCAACCGGGTCCTTGCCGGGCCACAGCCGGGCCTGCGGTGGACCGTCACTGAAGAGATGCATCGGCGGCAGCTCGGCCTCCCGCAGCCGGGACACCGACTCGATCGCCGCCAGCCACTCCGCCTCGAACCGCCGGGCCTGGCGCCGCGCGAAGCCCGGGATCTGCCGCATCCCGGCCCGGCCGGGCGAGGGGTGTGCCGCCAGCTCGCTGATCGCCGCGTCGGCCAGGATCTTGCCCGGGGCGCGGTCCAGTCGGGCGGCGATCGCGTCGCGGGCATACCAGAGGGCCGCGACATATCCCAGGCCCCGCCGGGTGCGGACCCGATGAATGCCCGAGGTACGCCGCCAGGGGTCAGGCCGGGGTTCGGTCGGTACGCCGGCCGTGGCGACCAGTGCGGCGAACTCCTGTCGCGCCCACTCCGCCTTGCCGGCCTCGACCAGCCGGGTATGCAGCACCTCCCGAAGCTCGAGCAGCAGCTCCACGTCCAGCGCGGCGTAGGCCAGCCACTCCTGCGGCAGCGGCCTGGTCGACCAGTCTGCGGCCGAGTGCTCCTTCAGCAGCCGCACGCCGAGCAGCTCCTCCAGCATCGTGCCCAGGGCCACCCGGGGAAACCCCAGGAGCCGGGCGGCGAGCTCGGTATCGAACAGGGTCTGCGGGACCAGGCCCACTTCGTACAGGCAGCTCAGGTCCTGGTTCGCGGCGTGGATCACCCACTCGCTGTCGCAGATGGCAGCGCCGAGGGCGCTCAGGTCGGCCGGCTGCCCACCCGATTCGCCATCCTGGGCGCTCGGGCTGAGGGCGATCGGGTCGATCAGGTGAGTGCCCGAGCCGGCCCGGCGCAACTGGATCAGGTAGGCCCGCTGGCTGTACCGGAAGCCGTGGGCACGTTCGGCGTCCACCGCGACGGGTCCCGAGCCGGCGTGCAGCGCGGCAGTCGTCGCCGCCAGCCCTGCGGTGCTGCTCACAACCGGTGGGACGCCGTCGGCCGGTTCGGTCAGCAGCTCGGGCTCGGCGTCGACCACGCTCGTCGCCAGGGGGACTTCGGTCACCGTCTCCGCGAACTTCGGCTCGGCAGGTTGCGCCGCGGCGGCATCATCACCACCCCGGCGGGCAGCGGCGGGAGCCCCGCCATCGTACACAGTAGTTCAGCCCATGCGGCGAGATGCGGGAGCAGTCCGATTCCCTCCTCCAGCAGCGGCGTCCAGGAGGCCCGAACCTCGACCTCGGCCCGCGGAGGCTCCTCCGCCATCCCGCCGAAGGACTCGCTGGAGACGGCGGTGACCGTCCCGCTGGGTGCAAGGTACTCAGCCTCGTGGGCGGCCAGTGCGTCGATCAACCAGGACCAGCCCACGGTCCCGATCAGCGGATCGGTCACCATCTCCGGATCGACCTCCGCCCGGGTGAAGGTCACACACCGGAATGTGCCCTGCCACGCCGCGTTGCCGGCCGGGTCGTGCAGCAGCACCAGCCGGCCGCTGCCGACCTCCTCGCCGCCCGCCAGCACGTCGGCGGTAACGGCGGCGGCGAAGGGTGCGATCCGCTGCGGGGCGGGAATGTGCTCGATCTGAAGTTCCGGGCGCCAGGCGGCCGAGGTAAGGTCCTGGACGGCCCGACGGAACGCGCTTGGCGTAGGCGTCGCATCGGTCGTGGCGGCCATTCGCAGAGCCTATTCGGGTGGCCCAGGCGCCCTGCTGACGACGCGCCGGGCCGACACTGTCGTGAAAGGATCCAGCTGTGCCCACCCAGGATCCCGCCGGGTCGTTGCTGGTTGCCGCTTGCCGCGGCACGCACCCCGGAGATCAGGTGCCGGTGTGGTTCATGCGCCAGGCCGGGCGTTCACTGCCGGAGTACCGGGCGACCCGGGAGAGCATCTCCATGCTGGACAGCTGCGCCCGGCCGGACCTGGTGACCGAGATCACGTTGCAGCCGGTCCGCCGCTACGGGGTGGACGCGGCAATCCTCTACTCCGACATCATGATCCCGCTGCGCGCCGCCGGTGTGGACCTGGAGATCGTGTCCGGCCAGGGACCGCTGATCGCCCGGCCGGTTCGCGAGGCCGCGGACCTGGAGCAGCTAGGTCCGCTGGATCCGGCCGAGCTGTGGTACGTCAGCGAGGCAGTGCAGCAGCTGGTGGCCGAATTGGGTGGGACCCCACTCATCGGGTTCGCCGGAGCGCCGTTCACCCTGGCCAGCTATCTGGTGGAGGGCGGAGCGAGCAAGGACTACGCCAAGACGAAGGCGCTGATGGTCGCCGACCCCGATCTCTGGGGTGAGCTGTGCTCCCGGCTGGCGGAGCTGTCCGCTGTGTTTCTGCAGACGCAGGTCGCCGCCGGAGCCGCCGCAGTGCAGTTGTTCGACTCCTGGGCCGGCACGTTGAGCGCGGCCGACTACCAGAAGCACGTGCAGCCGTACTCGGCACAGGTGCTCAGTGCGCTGGCCGAATCCGGCGTGCCTCGGATCCACTTCGGAGTGGGCACGTCTGAGCTGCTCGCGCTGATGGCCGCGGCCGGGGCGGACGTCGTAGGCGTCGACTGGCGGGTGCCGCTCGCCGAGGCCAGCCGGCGGATCGGACCGGCGTACGCGGTCCAGGGCAACCTCGACCCGGCCCTGCTCGGCGCGCCCTGGCCCGCGCTGGCCGAGCGGGTACGCGAGGTGGTCCGGTCGGGCGCCGCAGCTCCGGGGCATGTCTTCAACCTGGGCCACGGCGTACCGCCCGAAACCGATCCCGAGGTGCTGGCCCGGATCGTCGATCTGGTGCACTCCGAGGGCCCCATGCTGCGGGCGGAGGCGCGGGAGCGCGCGGCGGCCGGCGCGCGATGACCTCTGTCGCCGTGGTCGGCGGCGGGATCACCGGTCTTGCCGCCGCCCTTCGCCTGGTCGAAGCTGGGTTCTCGGTGACCGTGCTCGAGGGCAGCGGGCGGTGGGGTGGCAAGCTGGCACCGCTGTGGCTGGACGGGGTCCGGCTGGATGCCGGTGCCGAGTCAATCCTGGCCAGGCGGCCGGAAGGGCTGGCGCTGCTGGAGCATCTCTGCATGGCCGAGGAGGTGGTGCACCCTACTTCCGCGCGGCCGGCGCTGCTGGTCGGCGGCGAGCTGCACGGAATGCCCAGGTCGGTCCTCGGGATACCCGCTGACCTCCGCGAGCTTGAGGGGCTGCTGTCCCCTGACGGCTATCGGCGGGCCGCAGCCGAGCCAGGCCTGCCCGCACCCGGGCTGCCGGCTGATGTCGCGATCGGCGCTGTGATGGACGAGCGATTCGGCCCCGAAGCGACCGATCGGCTGCTGGAGCCGCTGCTCGGCGGCGTCTACGCGGGACACAGCCGGCAGCTGTCGTTCGAGGCGACCTCCCCCCAGCTCTACGCCTCGTACCGGAAGGGTGGCTCGCTGCTGCACCACGCGGCGGCCCTGGCCCGGCCGGCCGACGCCCGGCCGGTGTTCGCCGGACTGAGCGGGGGAGTGTCCAGGCTGGTCGACGCGCTGTTGGTGGATCTGGAGCGCCGCGGCGTTGAGCTGGCGAGCGGTACGGCGGTCCGCTCGGTCGAGCGGGATCAGCACCGGTTCCGGCTGGTCTGCGGCCCCGTCCCGGCACCCCGGACGATTCCGGCCGACGCCGTGCTGCTGGCCGCACCCGGCGGCGCTGCCGGCCGGCTGCTGACCGGGCTCGTCCCGGCCGGCCGGGAGCTCGCGGAGCTGCCCCATGCCTCCGTCGCGATCGTCACGGTGGTCGTGCGAGGGCTCGGTGAGCGAGGCTCGGGTGTGCTGGTGCCGCCGACAGAACTGCCAACCGTCAAGGCGCTGACGTACTCCGGAACCAAGTGGGCCTGGGTGGCCGAGCAGGCGGGCGCCGAGTGGGGGAGTGGGGCCGACGTCGTCCGGCTGAGCGTCGGCCGGTACGGCGATGCTGCGGTGCTGCAGGTCGACGACGCGACGCTGCTCCGGCGTACGTTCGCGGAGGCGGCCCAGATCCCTGGCTGGGCGGCTGCGGAACTGGTGGCGGGGGCGGTGACCCGTTGGGGTGGGGGGCTGCCACAGTACCGAGTCGGGCACCGCGATCTGGTCACACGGCTCAAGGAGAGCTTGCGGTCGGTGCCCGGACTGGCGGTCGCGGGTGCGGCGTACGACGGGGTCGGCATCGCCGCCTGTCTCGGCTCGGCGAACGAGGCGGTGGCCAAGATCACTCGCGACCTTGGAGAGAGCGGTCGTGGCAGGATCGAGGCATGAAGGCGCGAGACATCAACGCCACCATCCGCTACACCATGTGGTCGGTGTTCCGCCGGACCGGACCGCTGGACGACCCGCCGGTCGAGGCCGCCGACGCCGCGCTCGAAGCGATCGAGAAGGCCGCCAACGGCGACGAACTGGTGATTCGTGGCTGGTACGACGTGGCCGGCCTCCGTGCGGACGCCGACCTGATGGTCTGGTGGCACGCCCCGCGCAGCGACACGCTGCAGGACGCGTACCACGCCCTACGCCGCAGCGGACTCGGCGGCCGGCTGGAACCGGTGTGGTCCCAGCTGGCGCTGCATCGCCCGGCGGAGTTCAACAAGGGACACGTTCCGGCGTTCATGGCCGACGAGGCGCCTTCGGAGTATCTGTGCGTCTACCCCTTCGTCCGCTCCTACGAGTGGTACCTGCTGCCGGAGGAGGAGCGGCGCTCGATGCTCACCGAGCACGGCATGCTGGCCCGGCCGTACCCCGACGTACGCGCCAACACCGTGTCCGCCTTCGCCCTGGGCGACTACGAGTGGATCCTCGCCTTCGAGGCCCCCGAGCTGCATCGGATCGTCGACCTGATGCGGGCCCTCCGGGCTGCCGCGGCGCGTCGGCACACCCGTGAGGAGGTGCCGTTCTTCACCGGCCGTCGCCGCGAGCTCGCCGACATCCTCGCCCTCTGGTGACCCGAGACAGAGGGTAACGTTCGCCACCGAGACGGTGGCTGATCGTTTCCCCTATTCGGCCGCGGGCTCCAGCGTCAGCGAGATGGAGTTGATGCAGTAACGGTCGTCGGTTGGGGTGTCGTAGCCCTCGCCGGAGAACACGTGGCCGAGATGGGAGTCGCAGGTGGCACATCTGACCTCGACCCGGCGCATGAACATGCTGTTGTCCTCGATCAGACGCACCCGGTCCCCGGCCAGCGGGGCGTAGAACGACGGCCAGCCGCAATGGCTCTCGAACTTGGTCTCGCTGCGGAACAGCTCGGTGCCACAGGCCCGGCACTTGTAGACCCCGACGGTCTTGGTGTCGGTGTACTCGCCGGTGAACGCCCGTTCGGTGCCGGCCTGCCGGAGCACCCGGTACTCCTGGGGGCTCAACAGTTTCCGCCACTCAGCCTCAGACTTGATCACCTTCCCGACCTGGGCCGCCGGATTGTTCTGGGTGTCGGTCACTTCGCCTCCTCGTGTCGACCTCCCAGGCTAATCACTAGGGTGAGGCCATGCCCGTACCTGCGGTCGAACTGGAGGTTGGTAGCCGAACCGTAAGAGTGACCAGCCCGGAGAAGATGTACTTCCCGGAGGTCGGGCTGACCAAGCTCGACGTGGTGCAGTACGTGGTCGACGTGGGGGACGGCATCTTTGCTGCCCTACGGGACCGCGCGACCACCATGGAGCGCTGGCCGGGCGGATACCGGCCGGACGTCAAGCTCAGTACTCGGATGGATCATCACGGCGACGCCTTCTACCAGAAGCGGGCGCCGAGCAAGGGCATGCCGGACTGGGTCGAGACGGTGACGATCACCTTCCCGTCGGGCCGCACCGCCGACGAGGTCTGTGCCACCGAGCTGGCCACCGTGGTCTGGATGGCCAACCTCGGCACTCTGCGCTTCCACCCGTGGCCCAGCCGGCGCCCGGACACCGAGAAGGTGGACCAGCTGCGAATCGACCTGGACCCGCAACCGGGGACGGACTTCCACGACGCCGTACGCGCCGCGCACGAGCTCCGCGGCGTGCTCGAGGATGCCGGCCTGGTCGGATTCCCCAAGACCAGCGGCGGTCGTGGCGTGCATGTCTTCGTACCGGTCGAGCCGGCGTACGGGTTCATCGAGGCCCGGCACGCCGTGATCGCACTCGGCCGGGAGCTGAGCCGGCGGATGCCCGACCACGTGACGATCAGCTGGTGGAAGGAGGAGCGGGGCCAGCGCATCTTCATCGACTTCAACCAGATGGCACGGGACCGGACGATCGCCTCCGCCTACTCCATCCGGCCCACTCCGACCGCAGTCGTGTCGGCGCCGCTGACCTGGGAGGAGCTGGGTGACGCGGAGCCGCAGGACTTCACCGTACGCAGCATGCCGGGCCGGTTCGCCGAATTGGGTGACGCCTGGGCCCCGTTCTACGCGCTTGAGCCGCGCGGCCTGGACGGCGCCCTGGAGATGTACGCCAGGGACGAGCGTGAGCTGGGC